>JARRRG010000371.1:0-5605 GCA_037380965.1 Deltaproteobacteria bacterium | reverse complement strand
TTTTCCGAGTGGAGATCGCCCCCCGAGCACCCGAGCACAATCAGAGCAACCATGGTGGAGGCGGCAATTGCAGCCGTCCCGGGGCTCATGGCAAAATGAATCATTCGTACCCCTCTCCTGGAAACTGGGCAAGGGCTCCTCACGCGGGCAAGCAACCTACGCCTCTAGATACTATAGGTCATTCCCGGGGCCGAGCAACCGGTTACCGCTCGCGCGCGGGATTCTCCCCGCCGACTCCGGCCATCGGCTGCGTTTTCCGCGCGTGGGACGGAGCCCGGTGATTACCATCCCTTTTGCACCCGAGGTATGACAAATTTCGGGCCGGGTAACACTGGCTGAAGATCCTTTCGTTCGTATATTTACATTGGGTCGTCTTTCCGATAGCATTCCTTCTTGTACCGGCTTTGAATACGTATCGAGGAATTGTTTCACATTGATGCTTACCATGACAGGAGGCAAGAATGGTAGTAGGCGATTTCGCTCAAGGAACAGAGGTTGCTGTCATCGGTGGTGGCACGGGAGGGTACGTAGCCGCTATCAGAGCGGCCCAATTGGGGCTGGAAGTCACCCTGATCGAGAAGGAGTATCTTGGAGGCCTGTGCCTGAATTGGGGCTGCATACCATCCAAGGCCCTCATTCACGTGGCTGATCTCAAATCCCGCATCCAGCAAGCGGACCAGTTGGGGATTCTTGTCTCAAAGACCGAGGTGGATTTGGCCAAGCTCATGGACTGGAAGACCGGAATCGTCGAAAAACTTCGGAACGGCGTGACCTCACTTCTCTCGAGCAACAAGGTGGAGGTGGTGACGGGCACTGCCGAATTCCAACACGCCATCCTCGCTACCGGTTCGATTGCCGCGGAGCTGCCTGCCATGCCGAGAGATGGTGAGGTGGTAATCGATTCCAGAGATGCCCTGGAACCGAAAACCCTTCCTGAACGGCTCATAGTGGTCGGAGCCGGTGCAGTGGGCCTCGAGCTGGGCATGGTCTATGCGAAACTGGGAACCAAGGTAACCATTCTCGAAGCAAGTGAAAACCTGCTCCCCTTTGTTGATGCAGACATACCCCGAGTGATCGAACGGTCCCTCAAGCTGCACGGGATCGATCTCATTCTCGGCGCCCGCACCAAGGAAATGGAGCGGAAAGAGTCGGGAGGGTCGCTCCGGTACGCCACGGCCGATGGGGACAAATCATTGGACGCGGACCAGATACTTGTGGCCATCGGCCGGCGGCCGAACACCTCCGGAATCGGCCTGGAAAAAGCGGGCGTGAAGATCAACGAAAAGGGCTTCGTTGAAGTCAACAACCGCATGGAGACTTCTGCCCGCAATATCTATGCGGTCGGAGACATGGTGCCCGGCCCGCAGCTTGCGCACAAGGCATCGTACCAGGGCAAGGTGGCGGCCGAAGTGATTGCGGGCGAGCCGGCCTCGTTCGAAGGGGTGGAGGTTCCCTCAGTCATTTTTACCGATCCTGAAATCGCGTGGGTAGGACTCACCGAGGCGCAAGCAAAGGCCGAGGGGTACAAGGTCAAGAAGGGACGGTTTCCGTTCAAGGCGCTCGGCAGAACTCTGACCCTGGGCGAACAGAGCCACGGTTTCGTCAAGATCGTCTCGGATGAGGAAGCCGGTACTGTTCTCGGAGTGCATATCGTGGGGCCGTCTGCGTCCGATCTGATCTCCGAGGGAGTGTTGGCCGTTTCATCCGCGTCTCACATCGACGATCTCGCGCTCACTATTCATCCTCATCCCACGCTGCCGGAAAGCATCGAAGAAGCAGCCGAGCAGACGGAGAATCGAGCGATCCACATATTCAACCCCGTGCGTGCGGACCGGTGAAGCTCGATGAGATGAATTGACGAGACCGGCAGCGTTTGGTCCCGGGGCAATCCGGTTACGGGCGGCGTAGACGCGGGCGCCGCGCACCGCAATTGTGAATCGAACCTGAGGCCTGCGAAATGATACCGTCGCCGTGTGGCGCACCATTATTACGGCAATTTTTCTTGTATCTTGCGGATCATCCCCATTGCCAACGGCAAAAGGATGCGTAACTGTTGAGAACAGGAATGTGAAATGTGGTTCAATTACCATCTCATCGGGGAAGGAGGTAAATGATGGCTCAAACGGGTGAGGCAATGAAGCCAGGACAAACGGCTCCTCCGGAGCAAAAATCATGGGGCAGATTTCATATCCTTACGATATCGGGCATAAAGATAAATGTCGATTACTCGTGGATCATCATCTTCGTTCTCGTACTCTGGGGCATTTCCGCCGGCTATTTCCCACACTTTTTCCCAGGTTACACCACACAGCTCTATTGGATTGCAGGATTCATCGCCACCATGCTTTTCTTTGCAAGCATTCTGATCCACGAGTTGGCCCACTCTCTCGTCGCGCTCCGAATGGGCATTCAAATTCCTGATATTACGCTTTTCATCTTCGGTGGCATATCCAGGCTTTCCGAGGAGCCCTCCGATCCCAGGGCCGAGCTGAAAATCGCGATTGCCGGCCCTCTGATGAGTTTTGCACTGGCGGCCATCTTCTGGTTCATCAAGGTGTTAATCCAGGGGGAGACCCCCAGTCTGATTGTTGCGATCTTTCATTATCTTGCCTGGATTAACGTTGCTCTTGGAGTATTCAACCTCGTCCCCGGATTCCCTCTGGACGGCGGACGGGTGTTACGGGCTATCCTCTGGTGGCGAACCGGTTCCTTGGAGGGAGCCACCAAATGGGCTTCCGACATCGGAAAGGGCTTTGCATGGGCATTGATGATTCTCGGTGCGTTCGAGATTTTCGCGGGCCATCTCATTGCGGGAATATGGTTGGTTTTCATCGGCATGTTCCTCAGGGGAATCGCTTCCGCGGGCTATCAGGAAGTGATGATGAAACAGTCTCTCGAGGGGGTACGGGTCAAAGAAGTGATGGTCGAAAATGTGGTCACCGTGGATCCGGATATGCACTTGGAAGATTTAAGCGAGAAATTCTTCTTCAAGCACGGACACGGCGGATATCCGGTTGTCCAGGACCACAGGGCACTGGGTCTCGTCTCCCTTGCGCAAGTCAAAGACATTCCGAGTGAGGAAAGGGGGTGGAAGACCGTCAGGGACGTCATGGTTCCGATCAATGAGCAGATTGAAATCGGGCCGGAGGACTCTCTCGTCGACGCATTGAAAAAGATGAGCGATACTCGATCAGGCCGTTTGCTCGTTATGGATAGAGACCGGATGGCGGGAATGATTACGAAAACGGGCCTGATGAGATTCCTCGAAATGAAACGGGTGCTGCATCGCTGATGCGCTCTTCTTCGGATCGAGGCACAGGTGGGAAGATGCGGCTCTTCTCCGTGTGAGGAAGGGAGGGGACGCGAATGAGCTCCAAAGAATTGGTACTGGCTCACATTAATGATTTGAAGAATGGAGAAATGAAATCCTATCCGATCGGCGACGATAGGAAGATACTCCTCAGCAAGATCCGCGGTCAATTCCATGCCGTGGGCGCGGTTTGCACTCACTATGGCGCGGATCTGGACGAAGGCGTCTTGAATGGCGAGCGTATCGTGTGTCCCTGGCATCACGCGGCCTTCAACGCGAAAACGGGCGACGTTGAGGAACCGCCCGCACTCGACGCGCTTCCCACATACGAAGTGCGCGTCGAGGGAGATGACGTGATTGTGAAGCTGCCGGAAGAGTTCCAGGACAGCCGTGTGCCTGAAATGGCGGATCACGATCCGCAGCAAGACAACAGAACCTTTGTAATCATCGGCGCCGGCGCTGCAGGAAACGCCGCGGCCCAGACATTACGGCAAGACGGCTTTAAGGGACGGATTGTCGTCGTAACCCGCGAAGACCGGACTCCGTACGACAGGCCGCAATTGAGCAAGGAATATCTGCAGGGTGAAGCGGATGAGGAGTTCATCCCTCTTCGCTCGAAAGAATTCTATCAGGAGCATGGACTTGAATTGATGCTCCAAACGGAAGTGAAGACCGTCGAGGTCGCGAACCGGGCGGTGCTCTTCGAGGGAGGAGAGCGTCTGAAATACGACAAACTGCTCCTCGCCACCGGCGCGGTCCCGAGGACACTTGACGTCCCGGGCGCGGACTTGAAAAATGTCTTTACCTTGCGGACATACGATGACTCGGCCGCGATTATCGCCGCGAGCAAGACCGCTTCCTCCGTAGCTGTGATCGGTGCGAGCTTCATCGGTATGGAGACCGCGTACAGCTTGCGTGAGCGAAAGCTTCCAATCACCGTGATAGCGCCGGAAGCAGTGCCCTTCCAAAAGGTGCTGGGCGAAGAAATCGGGAAATTGTTCCAGGACCTGCACGAGGAAAACGGGGTCCAGTTCAAGCTGAACGCGCGGGTCGCGAAATTCGAAGGCACGGAACGTGTCGAGGCGGTGGTGCTCGAGGACGGACAGCGTGTCAAGGCCGATCTGGTTGTCGCAGGCGTAGGAGTGAAACCGGCCGTCGATTATCTGGTTGATACCGGCCTGCTCTCTGAGGGAGCGGTCACGGTCGATCCGGGACAGCGGTGAGCACCTCCGAATAGAGCATTGGCGCACTGCGGAACAGCAGGGTCGCAACGCCGCGCACAACATGGCGGGAAAACGGGTCGCATACGAGAGTGTGCCCTTCTTCTGGACCACACAGGCCGGCCTCTATTTCCGCTACGTCGGCCACGCGGAGCAATGGGATGAGATCATTATCCGCGGCGATGTGTCGGCACAAGACTTTGTTGCGTTCTATGTCAAAAACGGTCGAGTCCGAGCGGCCGCGGGCAATAATCGCGAGAAAGAGATGGGAGCAATTGAAGAGTTGATGCGCATGAACAAAATGCCGAGCCCCGACGAGGTCCGGTGAGCACGCGATAAGGGGAGTCAGGGCGCGGCCTGCTCCATCTGTTCGGAGTACGTTCCGTACCGGGCTGCTCCATTGCATTTCGCTCGGAAGTGGAACACCTTCTGCGCGGCCGCTACACGCTTCTCATCACCTCGCCATTCCTCATGGGCAGGAGCCTGGAGGGCTCTCCCGTACGAGAAGCTCAGCTCCCATGGTTGATCGCCCATGGCATTCATCGCGTTGAGGTGCTCGGTAGCAACCTCCGCGCTCTGACCGCCTGAGAGGAATACGATACCCGGGACCGCGGCTGGGACGAATCGACGAAGGCAGCGTACGGTGGCCTCCGCGACTTCTTGAGCGCTCGCCTGCCTTGGGCACTCCTTTCCCGGCAGGACCATGTTCGGCTTGAGCAGCATCCCTTCGGGAACCACACGCTGTTCATCCAGTTGCGAAAATACGCTGCTCAGGGTGCGACCGGTTACCTCTTCACACTTCTCAATATCGTGATTGCCATCCATCAGGACTTCGGGCTCGACAATGGGAACGAGCCCGGCCTCCTGGCAGAGCGCGGCGTACCGGGCGAGTGCATGAGCGTGAGTGTCAATGCAGCACTTTGTGGGAATGCCCTCGCCTATGGTGATGACCGCGCGCCATTTGGCAAAACGAGCCCCAAGCTCACGATAGTCCGCGAGGCGTTCGCGAAGGCCGTCCAAACCCTGAGTGATCTTTTCTCCAGGGAAGCCCGCGAGCGGAGTGGTCCCTTTGTCG
>JARRRG010000370.1:0-6279 GCA_037380965.1 Deltaproteobacteria bacterium | reverse complement strand
CACAGACCACCGCGGTGACCGTAATGGCAATCCGACCGACGCTTCTCCATGTCCACGCTCTGTTCCTCTTGGCTTTCATCACTGATGCCTCCTTGGGATGCTGTTCATGCCGAAGATCACGCTTTTTATCGATCGATTCCCGGTGACTTCCCCTCCTGCCCATCCGGACCTCAGGAAAAGCCCGCGGGCACCGTTTGTTTCCTTTGAACATATCCCGGGAGAAATGTTGTCATCAGTGCGTAAAACAAATGCAAAAGATTTGTAAAATGTGAGGGCCCGGTCGATCGAGCAACCGAAAAAAGCCGGCGAACGTTATGGCCCGAATTCCGGGAAATGAGTTGTGTTGTGGTGAATCCTACGGTAGTCAAATGAGCAGCCGCAGTAAGAGCTGAGCTCATCGCCAACCCGTCAGGCAGGGCAATCGAAAAGGAGCGCCGGTGGCTCCGATACCAGTCCCGCTGAAGGTACGGCCGAGGCAACCGATGCGGAGTATCTGCTTATTTCTTCTCGCCGTCCTGATCCTTTACAAATCGAGCAGCCAAGCCTATTCGGAGGCCGTCTGCCGGGATCGGTGCAACAGAGAATTTGGATGGGAACAGTCACGGACCGACAAGTAGCAGTACCTCATGGGGCCAAGCGGTCACCATGCCCCCCATGCCCTTAATGGGTTATCCCGCACTCGCGCTTTTTCAGGTTCTTGCTGATGACATCCCTCACGTCAAACATGTCCATAGCAATCGCGCAGCTCACGAGGTACTTTTTCATGCGGCTCTGGTTATGCTTCCACAGGCCGATCAGTCCCTTCCAAAATTGGAGCCTGTACGACGCGAGAATCCCGTGGCGCCACACAATGTTCAACAGGGCATATGCATCCTGGGACTCGGCTTTGAAAGACCGCTTTGGCGGAGGCGCATCGGTTGAATGCCGGGGTTGGTCGACTGCAGCCTCGGCCTGCTGTTCGGGTGGCATGGAGCGAAAATAGCGGTACGATCGTGCGAGAAAGCGTGAAGGCTCGTACAGGTATTCCCAGACGCGGCAGTACTCTTCCAGTATCTCGGATTCCGGCCGATCGGGGACATAATTGAACATCCCGACGAGGGTGTTCTCAGCGATGAACCTGTCCTCGAAAAGCCGGCCTTCATCCTTGAGACGATTCCACAACCTCGTATGTGGCGCGGCCTGAAGCAGGTTTACCATAACGATGGGAAGGTTCGCCTGCTCGACAAACGCGCAGATACGTTCACCCGCGCCTTTTCGTTCGCCGTCCAGTCCGATGATGAAACTGCCCAACACCGACAAACCGTTTTTGTTGATGGTATCGAGTGATTCGATAAGCGGATTGCGGATGTTCTGATACTTTCGGTTTCGTGCCAGCACCTCCTCGTCAGGAGATTCTATTCCGACGAACACCTCGACGAAGTTGGCGTCGGTCATGAGACGGATCATTTCGAGATCTTGTCCAAGGTTCACCGAGACTTGAGTCATAAACCAGAAAACATCGGGTCGACGCTTCATCCATCGCGTAATTTCTTGAAGCACAGCCAGCGCATGAGCTTTGTTGCCGATGAAATTGTCGTCGCTGATGAAGACGTGTCCCCGCGCGCCGAGCCGATAGAGGGCCTCCAACTCTTCAATGACCTGACCCGCTGTCTTGTAACGGCAGGTGCGACCGAAAAGGTTTACGACATCGCAGAACTCGCAATCGAACGGGCATCCCCGGGAAGTCTGAATTGACACGGTGTCATAGTCGTCCAGATTCAGAAGATCGAATCGGGGAACCGGTGAGGCGGTCATGTCCGGTTTCTCGCCATTCTCGATGATTATCCCGCTCTTCCCTTCGGAAAAGGCTTCCAGAAAAAGAGGAACGGTGTTCTCTCCCTCTCCTCGGACCACGTAATCGCAGCCCGCTCCGAGGAACTTATCCGGCATCGCGGTCGCAGCGGGCCCGCCGATGACCGAGGTTTTGCCTCTGCGCCCGGCCTCTTGAATGAGGTCCGTCAGTCCCTCGAACTGCGCAATCATGCCTGAGAGCATCACGAGATCGGCCCAACGCCAGTCTTTCTCGGTCAGTGTCCGCGCGTTCAGATCTACAAATTTCAGCTCCCATTCCGCGGGGAGAAGCGCTGCCACGGTGAGTAATCCCAGAGAGGGAATCAGCGCCTTGCTGCCCGAGAGCTCGCAGGTCTTCGGGAAACTCCAAAAAGAGGGGGGAAATTTCGGACTTATCAGCAACACCCGCATGATCACGCAACCTCCTCACGTTGCAATGCAGTCTCGAGGTCACTGTTCGAGAGCTTCGGCTTACAGGAAGCGAGAATGCCACGACCGGGTGCTCTCGATAATTCCTGCACCGTTCATGATACGGAGCCTCAGCCTACCCACGCGGGCATCGGCAACCCTGTCTTACGCGACTTCACGATCTGCCTTGTTCCGCGGCCCGCCATGCCGCGACTTATGTTCGTCTGCAAAAATCCCCGCGAAATCTGCGGCCGGATTGAGGGGTCAGAGAGCTCTTAACCGATCGGCATAGTGGTTTACCCATGCCCGGTCAAGAATAGGGGTTGGCTGGATCCACACGCCTGGTTCCTCTTCTGGAGAATGGCGTGGGCATATCCCCTTGGAGGCTGCGCGGTCTTCTCTCCTGCGGCCGTCAGGGGTGAGGAGTGGACTCGCCGGTATTCGAGTGGTTCGGCAATTGAGGTATATGAAGATCTTCCACTCGATAGCGGTGTTTTTTGGACGGTTGACCATCGGCTTCCTGCCACGCAAGGTTGACATGCCCCTGTTCAAAGCTCAGAACGATATAGTCACCATCCGGCATGATGCATCCGCGAAAACTCTTTTTTCCGAAAAGTCGGTATTCCGCTTTGATTCCGTTCAGGTGAATCACGTCTCCCACCTTCATCACTCCTCCTTTGGGGCGCCAACGCTGATCGATACCTTCGATTTGGCGGTGAACATGAACACGACCGGAACGACACGGGCCATGCTCGACTCTCTTAAGGGCGGATCTTGAACATTCAGTCCATGGCCGTTGTCAGGAGCTCGGAAAGCACCGTTACCTGCGTCGGTAACGCTGCATTCTCCTCAGTTTCTTGAGGAGCCTTTTGCGAGCCAATAATGATTTTTTCTTCTTTTTGACGCTCGGCTTGTCGTACGCTCGCCGACGTTTCGCTTCTCCGAGAATTCCTGACCTCTGCACCTGCTTCTTGAAGCGTTTCAGCGCACTCTCAAAAGATTCATCTTCTCTGACGACCACTCCCGGCATAGGGTGGCACCCCTTTCCCTAAGAAATTGAAGCCCGAAACTTCTTGCGGCGTCCTGCTCTCCCCCCGCCCGATTGCGCCACGAGCCTGGTCCACAGTGCCGGGAAAAGAGTGTTCGTCACGGAATGTTCATGACTACAATTCTATGTGTCAGATTCTTGCCGGCCAAAGAATGATTCACATCAGCGGACAATCGTGGCTCGGACCGGCATATCCTGTGGATGGAAGGGCGAGAATCTCGTTCGGAGATCTCGCCTCCCCGTGTCATCCCTTTACGTGCAGGGAGTTACCACCGAGACCCTCGGTTGCCTCGGTCGCGCTGCTGCGTCCGCGGCCTGGCCTCATTAACCTTTAACGTACGACCACCCAGCTCTGTTGAATTCAGTTCCTGGATCGCTTTCATGCCTTCTTCACGGTCGGCCATCTCGATGAAGCCGAATCCGCGCGAGCGGCCCGTGAATTGGTCCGAAATGATCTTGACCGAGTCCACCGCTCCATAGGCCGTAAAAAGGTCCTTGAGCTCGTCCTCTACCGTGTCAAAGGACAGGTTGCCAACGTAAATGTTAATGCCCATTCTTCTCTTCCTTTCAAAAATCACACTCTCGAGAAGATTTTCGAGTGCGGTTGGGGGACTCGGGAACTCTCGGTATTCGGGGATCTACGGGAAGGTGTGGTGAGTGCGGAAATCCTCGCTACGGGCGCCTTCGTCCTTGTTTCATTTTTTTGTATTACGCCCGTCGTCCAGAAAAGGATTACAGGTGAAAGGAGGATTGCATGGTGTTCTGGTTGTTCTCAAACCCTTCGATCCACAGACTGACCCGGTCGGGCCCATAATATTTCACCCACGCCTCGAGAATGGGCTCCAGCGGGACATCAGCGAACGAGCCGTGATAGATCAGATATTCGACATAGGGATTGCCATCAAGATCCTCACTCGGGAACATTGCGTCACTTCGCCCGTCGAACTCAACGGGCGCGATCCGGTGCCTTTCAAAAATCGGCGCGTCAAAGGCCGGCGTAGCCCTCACCCACTTCCCTTCGAGAAGGAACTCGACAAAGCTGTGGTAGGCAAAGATGTCGGAACCGAGCATAGCGATCACTTCTTTGGTCGCGCCCCGGTTCCGTATGTCCGCGAAGCCGAGCCGCGAAGGAATTCCGACGGCGCGGCCGGAAGCGCACAAGAGGCTCGCCTTTGGCACACAGTACCCCCGTTTCCATTTGAGAATGTTGCTCGCCCGGTAGTGCTCGGGAAGATAGAACGGGACTCGAACATCGTACGCGATCTGATCCCGGACCGCGTAAAAGAGCCGTATCGCCTGCTCCACAGGGTCGGTTGTCCCTTCCACGGTGTTGTCGGCGAACTGCACCACGTCCGGATGATCGCTGTCCAGAATGTCCGTGGGTTCAAGGTATTCTTCTATGGAAGTATCCACCAACTGATTCCTCCTCTACGGGTGTCAGGTATTGCGCTCTATCTCGATTCATTCAAGCACAGAGATCTTTTTCTCTCTGCACATCTCGGTGAGTATGCGCGGCCAGACCGAAACGCTGACCTCACCGAGGTGAGCTTTCCTGAGCAGGAGCATGTACGTCCGGGACTGCCCTATTCCCCCGCCGATGCTCAACGGGATCTCGTTGTTGAGAATTGCCCGGTGGTACGGCCGGTCGAGGAAATGGAGCTGGCCGCTCATCTCCAGTTGCCGCGTGAGCGTCTCCGCGGTGACGCGAATTCCCATGGAAGTGAGCTCGTGCCGGCGCTTGGTCACGGGATTCCACACGAGAATGTCACCATTGAGCCCGTGCATTGGTCTCCCGTCCTCGGAGACCGTCTCGGTGATCCAGTCATCGTAATCCGCGGCCCTCATTTCGTGCGGATAGCCGTCCTTGAGAGGCCAACCGATTCCGTAAATGAAGATCGCGGGGTACTCTTGCAGAATTCGCGTTTCTCGCTGTTTCCGCGGCAGGTCGGGGTACCTGTCGAGCACATCCTCCGCGTGAATAAAGGTGAGCTCTTCAGGCAGGTCAGGATACTCGGGCGTTTGCAGCTTCGGAAAGAGCTTGTGAACATGCGTTTCCGCGCCTTTCAAGACGTTCCAGATCTTTTCCACCACGTCCTTGAGCACCGCGAGTGTACGCTGCTCTTCCGAAATGGCGCGTTCCCAGTCCCATTGATCGACGTACGCACTGTGATCGTGGTCAAGGAAATAGTCCTTGCGTACCGCGCGCATGTCTGTCAGGAGCCCTTCGCCAATCTCCATGCCGAACTGTTTCAGCGCGACGCGTTTCCATTTGGTTGCAGCCTGCACCACCTGCGCATCAACCGGATGCTTTTCGTGATCGTTCGAGATATGAAATTCAATCGGGGTACGAGACCCGTCACGGTCGAGCAGGTCGTTCACGCCGCTCTGCACATCGACGATCAACGGAACGGTCACGCGTATGAGATTCAGTTCTTTGCAGAGATGCTCTTCGATGTAGTCCTTCAGTGCGAAAATCGCGATCTGGGTTTCTCTCGGCGAGAGCAGTGAACGATAGTCGCGGGGGAGGATCTTCTCCACCTCCGAATAGTTGCCTATTCCGGGGCCTGCGAGGTCAGCTTTCTTGTCCGACACAACGTCACTCCTGAATCTGATTCGTCGCCGCGTTCTCCAGCATACGCGAAAAATGTGGAGCGGGAAAGCGCTCGGGCATCCCGTACCCCCGGTTGACAGGTCGATCTCGAGCGTCACTGATCGGTGGCGCTCCACGAATCCCTCTACAGAGAAGGTGCAGCCGGGTCTCGGGGTGATATCGAGGGCCGGCCCCACTTCCGGATGCGCGAGAAACGCCGTCCTGGCCCCCGTGCCTGAAAGACCTTCAGATTCGGGCCATTGTCGTGATACATTCGTCCGACGTACGCTCTGGAGGGAGCGTGCGCTATTATACTCGAACCCGAGCCAAAGAGGAAAAATAGTCCGCCACGCTGCCGTGAACCGTCGAGCCGCACTCCAGGAATCGGGCAGGGAATCATCAC
>JARRRG010000369.1:0-3747 GCA_037380965.1 Deltaproteobacteria bacterium | reverse complement strand
CTTGACAGGGTTGACCTCGGACATGTCCAGGATAGTCGGCCCATTCACTTCGGTGCTGAATTGGAAGACTATAAACTGGTCTTGTAGGTCACTTTCCGCAAGTGTTACGCCACGGTCAGTCGCGAACGTGAGCACATGCTCGAATTCGGTCTTGCGAAGGGTCGCAAACTTACGGTTGCTGAGGAATGAGTCCGAAACGTCCCGCCTCGGCGCTCGCATCATCGAATGAATTGTCTCATCCTTGAACTCGCCAAAATACTGCATGATAACCTCCTCTTCGCGTGCTGAGAATTGAAGCAGCTAACCGCTGTTTATCTGGTTTCCAAATGCATCCCGCCTTTCGGCCCTTACTTGCAGATAAGACGCGGTTTCCTCTTTGGCACAACCCATGTAGTTTCGATGGCTCAGAACTGATGTTGGCTGGACTCACGGATCTGTCCTTACAATTGCTTAGCATGCCTAGCAGGGCACAAGATCTACCGTAGGCCGCGCGTATCCAAGATTAGCTCATGATGTCAACGGCATTTACGCCACCACTCATTCTCGGAACTCTGGTGTTGTGCGTGCTCATCGGGGAGGTTATCGGTAATGCATGAAATCGTTCGTGCTCTCAGATGGAATAGTAACAGATTGATCTTCCAGATGCTTAGGCGCGTGGACCAGCCAACGGCCACGTCGTGTGAAATGTCCGATGAGCGGGAACGCCTACCCCGCTCCTCGGTGAGCTTGCCCATTTTCCTGTGTAAACTCCCCCGCGCCTGATGTCCGTCACGTTGACGGAATCATGGCCCCTTTCATTGGCGAGAGAGGCTCCGGTCAGTTCGATATCGCTTCAGTCTGCGCGATCAGATGATGCCACGCCCGCCTCCAATCGATTACGAAACTCCGAGTAGGATTAGATCCCTTGGTGAGGTAACTACCTCGTTTCCCCGCACACGTTGTCAGCAATGGATGAGCTTGACAGCGTTCTTCCCATTTGGGCTCGAGGGGAGTGGTGGATCTCATCCTCTACGGTACTGCACTCTAGCAATCATCCTCACTACGGACTCGCTGACGCGGCGGTTCAGGAGATGGGTAGACTCGTTCCTCTGTTACAGTCCAATTCTTGAGTTTTGAGCTGAGCGATGCGGCGACCTCTTTCGAAGTTTCCACGAGCATCGCTCGCGCAAGTTCATGGTCAAGTACGGTAACACCCGGCTCGTTCTCAATCGTATTGAGGTCTTCCGGGTGCGGTTGTTTTTCTCGACAGAACAGAACATAGCGGCCCATAGGTCAATCCATCACGCATTGGAAGTCGGGCGTTCCACGAATAACCTTTAAGCTCTGTGGGCAGCACAGGCTCGTCTTTGCGTCTGTTTTCTTTCCCACGTTGTCTTCTCAGGTCTCCTAACGAATTGCCTCATACTGTTGCAGGGTCAGGCAAGCCGAAGCCTTCATAGACAAGGCCAAAGCCTCTCTTGACACAGTTTGTTTGGAGCAGCCTCTCAATGGCGATGGACCTGTCAGGATCCCGTTGCATGCCGTAAATTGCCGGATCCCGTGAGAGCAGGCACACTGCGGCTCCCGCCACCACAGGAGCAGCCATCGAAGTGCCACTCATCGGGCCATAACCATCTGGTGGCAACGTCGACAAAGCCCCTACTCCCAGGCCGGTTACCATAATCTGTGAGCCCATATTGGAAAATGCAGCGATGAACTCCTGGGGAAAGTGATTGCTGTTCGGCGGTCTCAGTATGTCGGATTCCTCCACAGTGCCCGTGGGAAAAGTGCCCTCGATCCCCATAGCCGATACCGCAGTTGCTCCCGCATAAGCGGCGGGATAATTGACCGGCTTGCGGCCATCGTTGCCTGCGGCCACCACCACCAGCATGCCGTTGTTGCGTGCGTCCACTACCGCTTCTCTTACGATGTCATCGAAAGGACCGCCTCCGAGACTGAGGTTAATGATATCACACCCGTCATTAGCTGCCAGAATCATCGCCTTGAGAATCGCGTAATTGGTGGCCCCCGAACTATCGGCACCAAACACTCGGTACGAACGAATCGGAACCCCTGGTGCAACACCGCGCAAACCATCCGGTGGAGCACCATTTGCGCCAATAAGTCCTGCCACATGCGTACCGTGAATGTCACCATCCGCGAAATCATCCCGCGGTTCTCCCGTCACCGTGTTACGTCCACCCACTAGGTTCAGATGCGGGTGCGGCCCTACACCTGTGTCGATGACGCCGACTAACACGCCAGTGTCCGGGGTGAACCGGGAGTTAGCGTAGTAGTGGCGAACGCAGTCGGTGAAGGTGAGGTCGATTGGTTCAAGGGAAAGAGCCATTGTTGGCTGAATCGGCAATGCCTCCCGGTACGCGCTCCAATAATGATCGGGCGGGTAACAGTACAGGCGCTCGATTGATCCCCCTGACAAATTCAGTAGCGTTCTTCCGGTGCTGTCCGTCCTACCCTCGTCACCCTGACGACGCGCAAAGTCGGTGAAAGCAACTATGTGAGCTCCAGCAACTGCACCACCGCTCTGGGCATTTGTCACCGTCATAGTGACTTGCGTGGCCGCAGCCAACCCGGCACGCGACCCTCCCAGGAGTCTCGGCTTCGGATCAGGTCGGTCGTACTCTACTAACGGATAGGCGCGTAGTGGAGACCGAGTGGAGTTCACTGCTGATGCCGCTGCGGCATCCATTTCGATGAGCTTTGGCCCGTTCTCAGCGACGGAGTCGAGAACTCGGATCTCTCTTCCGTCCGCATAGCCGAAACTCAGTAACCTGGGTTTCTCCGTGCTCACCACTCCGGGAAGGCTTGCAAGTGACTCGAGGGCTTCACCGAAATCGGCCCTCAAACCCTCTCTCGGCAGCAATATGTACTGCTTGGAAACAGCCATGAAGTCCTCCTTTGTCAAATTGCCCAACGCGCAGGTTCAAACCAATCAACACTGCCACTTCTCTGTTTGATTTCAGCGGGGTTCAACAACTCGCAACACCTGATTTCACGCTAAGGTCCGGGGTTGTCTCGACCGGAATTATGCGGGTGCCGTGTCTTTTCAGGGATCTCAGGGAGGATAGCCGGGCGAGGCATGGTTCCCCTGAATCCCAAAGCTTTGCCCCGGCCACTCCACAGAACCCCCACAAAGCCGAAACCATCATACCGTTGCCGAGAAAAGGCATTTTCTCCCATGTCCGGACCCCACTCGCCAAACGCCCCCCTTCAGCGCCATAGGCTCGCCGGCACTCAGCCAGACACGGCTCGGTATCATCGGCCAAGGGAAATGCCCTTGCTGCATGAACCTGCCACCTCCCACCGTGATGCCCAACTCTCGCCCCGCCTTCATCAGGTACTTGCTAAGACACGCTCGTGATTGTTTCACCTCCTTCCCGCTGAGATAGACTTCCCTGGAATGTGCTGTAGGTTGTAGGCCAAAATCCCCCGGAGGCAAACGAGCTCGGTTGGCAGCTAATCGGTGGTAACAAATCTTTTCCCGGGGAAGGGAGTTTTCGCCATCCTCGATCCGGTTCTTTGCATGGCTTCGAACATCGTCGACTTCAACCTCCTTCGTCGAAGGAAGCAGTGAATTACTTGTTCGGCCTGGATCAAGTTTCCAACACTTCGGATCAAAATTTGGATTAAAACTCAATTGCTGGTGGCTCTTATGCACTATCTATCATTAAACGACATAGGGCGAATATCTGTCAACGGATATTTTTTAGGTAGAAAAAGTACAACAAATCTAAATCGTTTTTCCGG
>JARRRG010000368.1:0-3750 GCA_037380965.1 Deltaproteobacteria bacterium | reverse complement strand
CCGATCGAGCCGATGTTGATGACCGGGGTCATGGTTTCACCCAGACTCACCGCGTTTCGGGCATCACGTACGGGCAGCAGCTCCCGATATCTCCACATGTCCGCCACGCGCTGGAGAAGGCCGTTCCGATTGACCCGGGACGCGGCGGAATCGAGATCGTAGGCGACCAGGAGTGGGGATTGACACGAGAGGCATACGGTTTGAAGCTGAAAGGCCTCGTGGATCTTCCCACAGCGGGGACATTCAAGGTGGGTCACATACGGGGGGCATGCAGAGGGACCTGAACTCATGAGGCGCACCTCGTGAATCTCTATGTCAATCCAATGGCCTTTCGGGTGGTTGCCCCTTCCATCATCCCGGGCAACCATTGCGGGGGCTTGGATCAGTCAGAGTCCTGCACTCCGGCAAAGAAGACCTCGATCTGCTCGGGAGCCTCGAGGAGCTCCCCCATCGTTTTGGCGTGCTCTTTCCGTTTTTCATCCGCCTGCCAGGCATCCCAGCTCTTCCTCCCGGACCACGTGCTTACCACCACAAGCTTGTTGGGATTGTCCGCGGAGATGAGGGTTTGGCCGGAGATGTAGCCTTTCTTGAGAGTGGCCGACGATCGAAGCTCCATAAGTAGCTGATACGCCTGTTGAAGTCTCTCTTGCTTGAACGTCCTGGTGATCAACACTTTGACTGCCATTGACTCCCTCCTCCACGGAAATTCGCCCTTCCTCCGGAGTTGCTGGGCTGACCCCGCTCAGAAGACACCCGGTGAAGAGTCGATAGTGAGACAGTTCGGAGCGTGTTGAGGCTGACGAGGCGCTCATATCCCCGGTCCCGCCGCGGGGAGGGTTGCTGTCACAATTGTCCTCGCCAGCGTTTTCCCGGTGTCACCGCGATATCATCATGGTATCAGAGTGTGGTCTCGTTTCAAATCGAAATCAGGCCGAGGCCTCTCTCGAACGGTACAGGGGAAGGAGAATCAGAGCCGGCGATTCCCGGGGAGACCGAGGCGACAGCGTACTTCCTCCTTGTCGTTCAAGTCGGGAACCTCGATTCCATTCAACCGTCTGGTGCCATCCCCCTTTTCACCTGTGTGCCATCAATTTCGTTATCGTCTGAGACACGACATTCACGACTTTGTCGATTTCCGTGTCGGTTGTCATTCTCCCGGTGCTGAACCTCAATGTACCCTTGGCCCATTCCATAGGCACCTTCATAGCTTCGAGGACGTGCGACAAATCCACACCATCAGAATGGCATGCTGCTCCGGCGGAAGCCGCGACGTCCAGGCCTATTTCCTCGAGGATTCGGTTTGCCTCGAGGCCCCGGAACGAAATGCTCAGTGTATTCGGCAACCGTTTCACCGGATGGCCGTTGAGTCTCATGTTCGGGATGCTCTTCCTCAAGCCCTCATAGAGCCTGTCCCTCATTCTCCGCATGACGGACGTATTCTTGTCGAGATCTCTCAGCGCGACCTCGCAGGCCTTGCCGAGGCCGACGATCTCCAGGACATTTTCCGTTCCGGCCCTGAGGCCCATCTCTTGTCCCGCGCCGTGCACGAATTTTTCGGGCTTTATTGGCTCCTTCATGAAGAGAGCTCCGATCCCCTTGGGGGCGTACACCTTGTGTCCAGCCACGGAGAGAAGGCCAATGCCAAGAGCGTTCACGTCTGTAGGAATTTTCCCGACAGACTGAGCCGCATCAGTATGCAGAATGATGCTTCGATCTTTGGCGAGCCTCGCGATTTCCTCAATGGGTTGAATGGTTCCCACTTCATTGTTCGCATGCATGATCGTAATGAGTATCGTGTCATCTCTGACCGCGTCTTCAACATCGGATACGCTGATCAGACCGTATTCGTCCACAGGCACATAGGTCGTTTCGATGCCGAACCGTTCGAGGTACCGACAAACCTCGATGACCGCGGGGTGTTCGATTTGAGAAGTGACAATGTGTTTTCCTCTGTCACGATAGGCTCTCGCGATTCCGACGATCGCATGGTTGTTGGACTCTGTGCCGCCACTGGTAAAGACAATCTCCTGCGGCTTGCAGTTGAGCAGAGACGCGACCTGTACGCGCGCGTTTTGCACCGCTCTTTTCGGCTGGATACCATACCAGTGCGTGCTGGACGGATTGCCGAACTCGACTTCGAGGAACGGTCTCATCGCGGCTATTACTTCAGGATCATGGGGAGTCGTGCCGTTGTAGTCCAAATAAACCGGGTTTTGCATCTTTCCGTTCTTCTCCTGGAACCGTCGAGTGGGAGACATGACGGCCGGGCAGTCTAACGCCCGAGCCGATGTCATGAACCGATCGCCGGAGATGCTGCCGAAAGCAGCGCCTCCGATGCACTCAACCGTAATCTAGCGTGCTGAGCGGATGTGAGTCAACAAGGGTCAGCGGGCAGATGTCGATTAATCATGACCTGACCCATCACCGTGATTGCCGGTCTTCGCGGGCGCGTACGACCCGGTCGATCGCGAGAAGTTCCGTCAGCTCGTTCCCGGCGTTACGGGATGGAGCGCCGCGGTTGACAGGAAACCGCACCTTTGCTAGCATCTCGCCACCGAGCAATCATAACAAAGGTAGGGCAGCCATGGCGGACATCGAAGGATTGGTCGAAGCAAGAGATGTGAGACGCGCGGAACCGATGGAAGCGTCCGGCTTCCATCTGAAGGGATCTTCCCACCTGGATTGGGGAATGAAAAATCGCCTCTCACGAATAATCAAACCCGACACCGGCCGCACGGTCATGCTCGCGGTGGACCACGGCTATTTTCAGGGCCCCACCTCCGGTCTGGAAGTATTGGAAGACACGTTGAAGCCCTTGATACCTTACGCGGATTGCCTCATGTTGACGCGGGGAATTCTTCGCACGTCGGTGCCGCCCGGCAGCCAGGTGCCGATCGTGTTGCGGGTTTCAGGAGGCAACAGCGTGGTCGCGGACGACCTTTCCAACGAGACCTGGAATGTGACGGTGGAAGACTGCGTGCGCCTGAATGTTTCAGGCATGGCCTTTTCGATTTACGTAGGAGCTGAGTATCAACATCAGACGCTGACGGCATTCTCCGACCTGATCGATGCAGGATATGAGTCGGGAATACCGGTCCTCGCGGTAACCGCGGTCGGACGTGAGATGGCCCGAGACGCACGATATCTGAGTCTCGCCTCCCGTATAGCTGCCGAGATGGGCGCGAACTTCGTGAAGACGTACTACTGCGAAAACTTCGAACGGGTTACCACCACGTGTCCTGTGCCGATTGTCATGGCCGGAGGAAAGAAGCTCCCGGAACTGGACGCGCTGAAAATGGCCTACAATGCAGTGAACGAAGGCGCGGTGGGCGTTGACATGGGGCGGAACATATTCCAGTCGGATTGCCCCGCGGGGATGATCCAGGCGGTTCGCGCGGTGGTCCACGCCAACGAAAAGCCTGAAACGGCCCTCAAGATCTACGAAGAAGCAAAGAACGCAGCTCAGGTGGCATAGGCAATCCTTACACGGTCCGGTCCGGCAACGGGTTGGCGGGTAGGGCGGTGGTGCGCCTATGGACCCGAGCATTCCATGAATTCGGCGAACGAGGGCTGCCAAGAGGTCAAAGTCCATGCGAGTCGCGATGTATTACCATAACAAGGATGTCAGGATCGAAGAGATGGAGATCCCGCGAATCGGGCCTGATGAGCTCCTTGTGAAGATCTGGGCGAGCGGTATCTGTGGGAGTGATGTCCTCGAGTGGTATCGAGTGCCAAAGGCGCCAAGAGTGC
>JARRRG010000367.1:0-3751 GCA_037380965.1 Deltaproteobacteria bacterium | reverse complement strand
GCAACGGGAGCGTCTCGGCGCAGCCTTATTGCCGCTGAGATAAGCAGCCTCGTACGGCGCGGTCGGTCAGGATTCACTCGGTCGTCGATGGATTCCGGCCGGTGGGGGCGGTCACGGCCGAATAACCAATGAGGAGAAATAAAATGACAACAGAAGCAGCGGAGAAAAAAGGAGTGGTAAACGGAGTGGATGTCGATCAGTTGTTCGCCACCATGGAAGCGATAAAAGGCACATCCGATATTGCAAGGTTTCAATTTCGCGTGAAAAACCGGTGGATCAACGGAGGACACAACCACATCACGGTCAAGGATTTCTACGGCGCACAGGAAGAACAAATCCATCAGACCCCTTTTGAGCTCGACGCAGATGAACACCAGATACTCCTCGGGGAAGACAAGGGCCCGAACCCCGTCGAGTATCTGTTAACAGGTCTCAGCGGATGCCTCACGAGTGCACTTGTGTACCACGCGGCCGCGAAGGGGATCGAGATCAAAGGGATTGAATCGCGGGTCGAAGGCGATCTGGACCTGCGCGGCTTTCTCGGCCTCGACCCCAATGTCAAAGTGGGATACGAGCAGATACGGGTGTACATGAAGATTGACGCGGACGTATCGGACGAGCAAAAGGAAGAGCTCGTCAAAATGGCCCAAAAGTATTCGCCGGTGTTCAATACCGTGGCAAATGCAACACCCGTAAAGGTGGCCCTCGATCGGTAACGATCATCCGTTATTGTGTCAGACCTTTGAATGGATTGATCGACGCGAGGTGCTGAGCCGCGTACGGGTGGGCTCGTATCATGCGGGCCGTGTAATCGAGCCACAGGATGGTGAGATCGAGGCACACGGTTTCGAGATCGGTGCAAAATGCACCAGCGGGGAAGCAGTAAGTGAGATTGATATCTTGTCCTTATGTTAATCTATAGTTAATATCCTAACGCTCACTTAAGCCCGGGTATGCTGGGAGGCGCGGTAAGGGGAAGGTAAAAGGCTGCTATCGGAATCACCTATAAGAAAAACTTATCTTGAGGGAATCTCGATAGATGTTCATAAGTTGGCTGCGGAGCGGTTCGAAAAAGTCCGACCACATGACGGAAAATCAGGTGGTCATGGCTGTGGGCATTTTGCGGACACCTACTCCGCGCTTATGGGTATTTCCCTGATGTGGACACAACGGACACCAAGCCAACTAGTTGTTATCGTTCATGAATAACCTGGCGCGGGCGAGAGACACGTACCAAGCGGCAATGTTCATTGGTTCTTGATACCATGCCCAAGAAAAAGTGTTGTACGCTCACCCTTTCCAGGCCCACACTCGTGTCAAACATACCCCCGGTTGCAAGGACCGACCACCAGAGGAAAGACCAGGGAGAATTGTGCCCGCATCCTCCCGCGTGACTCATACGTTTAGAACAACGGCATGAAGAGAGTATCCCCTAGTGGCGTACCATGAAGATCAGAATTCTATTAACATGGAAGTCTGCACTGCTTGAATCGGGTCTCGGGAATGGAGAACCCCTGCATTTTCAGCCACCCCACCGGGTGTCACAACGACAGCCTGGTATGCCTCCTTGAACCAATCGCCCGGCTGCCAGTACGAGTACCGGGCTTGGAATATGAGGTTCTCCAGAAGCTTCCAGTGCGTTCCACAGTCCATCTCCCAGCCGATGAAGCCGTTGGATACATAATCGTTGCCGGTTCCGAATGACCTCCCGTCGTTGGCGTAGAACCGCTGCAGGTTTGGAATGCTGCCCGCGGCCAGAGATCCGGAGCTTTGATACTCGCCGAAGTACGTTCCAGCCCGCTCCAGGCGATGCGCCCATATATAGCTGACCCAGAGGTCCAGGTTGGAAGCAATCGCGCAATCTAACCGACCGGCGAAGCAATAGGCGTCGGTCATCATGCCGTGATCGTCGGCCACAAAGGTGAAATCCATGGCGTTCCACCCCCCGTTGTTCCCGCCCGCGTAGGTCTGGAACATGAGGAACTCGTACGGCTCCATGACCTGGTAATTGATAGCCCAGGGAGTGTAAACCTTCGGATTGGCTCCCGGTTGAAAGGGAGCGGGTGTGGCGTCGCCAAGAAAGAAGCCGCCCGCGTAGATGTTCCGTACACGGTTCTCCGTGTTGAGAACCGGCCCGGAGGCGAGGGCATACATCAATGACAATTTCATGCGTCCCAGAATCGCCCCTGCCTCCGCAAAGAAATGCATGCCCTCGATATACTGGGTCTGTGACGCACTTGGAATCCCACCACCTGCCGGATTCGGCGCGACTGCGAGGCGACGGTCTATGTTCATCCACGCGCCTTCCGCGTTCGCAAAGAAACGGCCGTCATTGTATTTGACGTACACCAGATTAATCAGCATCTCATCGTCCTGATTCGGAGCGAAGGCAACCACGTTGTCGGCGTGATATTGACGGAACATCGTGCCCGCGCCAATGCTGAATAGCGAATGGTCAAAGGTAAGAAAGAAAGCCTGAAATGACGTGTTCCTTAGGGCGGCGTCAGGAACGTTGCTCCAGATCGAAGGAATCCACATACTTCCCGGCCAGAAGGCAAGCATGAAGCGAAAAGGTCCGTAGGGAACCGCCAGCAGGTACATTTCCGAGCGGGTGTTTTCCCCAAAGGTGGCGCCTGTACCGAATGGGAAGGCTCTGGCCCCAACCGAAATGATACCCCACGGGGTCTGAGTGGTGCTCCAGATCTGCTCCACGCTGATCAGCGCGAGTGTATCGTGGGCGTTCGTGCTCGATTGGGCCGCGTAGTAGCGCTCCAGAGGAGGGACACCCATAGTAACCTCGCCGGATGACGAGTCCTGGGAGTACTTGTTCCGGTACCCGCCGATATTGAGCACGCCGCGAATTCTTATGACCGGATTGATTTCAATCATCGGCCTCAAAGTCAGTCTCGAGTCGTTCACATTCGCGTCGGAAGCCGAAGCGGAGAAGCCTCCCCGAGTGATAAGCATCTGGCGTCCGGTGGCGCTTCCGAGGTTGAGCCAAAAATTGCTTGTCGGAGCAGCCACAGTCGGCAGCACACCGGTATTGAAAATATTGGGCCCTGCCATCCCTACGAGCATCGCGTTGACGGCTGTGTCCTGCGCGGCGGCCATGCCGAACAGGTCGTTGTTTCCGATTCGACTGAACCATCGGAAACGGTTCTCCCATTCACCCCTCATGGCGAACTCCCACGCAATCGCTGAGGCCGCGCCGGAGCCGATGAGGAGAAGAGACAGTACCAACGTGATCACGCACTGCATCTCTCTTGTTTCACGTCTCGGGGACAGCAATAGGGTGCAGCACTGAGCGGATTCGTCGGCCGCGGGTCCTGGCACACCACTTCACGGCCGGATATGCTCAAATCCTGCATATCCCTATGCCATGCGTGAGACGATTAGTATCCTTTCTGTGGAGTATAGCGTTTGCATCTTATAAAATACTTGATGCCTTACGATAAGTCAATTGATTTCACAGTAATTTGGCCTCACTTTCAACTTTTCACAGCTCGCGCGGGTCTGCCGTCTCGGAAGGATTCCGGCTGACATGAGCCTCCTGTCCGACACCTCTGATCCCCATTTGCCGCACCCACTGCGGGCGAAACCCGCACACGTTGAATCAGAGCACCGATTTGATTCACTCCGGATCAATGAAAGAACACACCGGAGGGCATCAGGACGTTACTCATACGATCCGGGCCGCTCCGGGTCGAGTCCGCCGACTCGGCCGGGACCCTTCTCATCAAACTTCCACTCC
>JARRRG010000366.1:0-7663 GCA_037380965.1 Deltaproteobacteria bacterium | reverse complement strand
TCACCTGGCCGCCCCTACCCCTTCGAGGGTCGGTGAGCCAATCTATGCGACCCTCCGGCAATTACCGCAACCGGGACTTCGACCGGCGCGGCCCATGCTCATTACCCCTTCGCCCGACTCGAGCCGGCCCATCCCTGTCTGGCATGCGGTAAGAGCGACCACCTCCGACTTGGTGTCTCAACCCATTACCTCGCTCAAGCAGATGTATCCGTCCGTTCCCGGAGGGACCAATGTGAGGACCGGCACAGGCTCCATGAGCCCAGACAGGTCCTCATCGTAGTAGCCGTGTGTTGCGAACAGGATGTACCTCTAACGGTCCAGAGTGGGAGCTATCTCTTCCATGAGTCGTTACTTGCTGGCCTCAAGACCAGCTTGACGCAAATTCACTGTGATTTCATACGACGTAAGGCCAAGCCTGCAGCCGTGCTCCCGGAGCCCCATGCATCCTCTTTCGCACCTGTGAAAATGTATTCAGGCGATGATTTGAGAGGGTGGGGTCTCGTTCATCGTTTCAGAATGTTTTCGAATCATCTTGTGTAATTTCTCAAGAGGGATTTCTGGCTCGATGGCCATTTCCGGGCAGCACCGGACACAGTTGAAGCAGTTAAAGCAGTTGGAGTTGAATTCGGGATATGGAGACAGGGCGATGGCGGCGACGGGGCACTCGTACTCACATATTGCGCATCTGTTGCACTTTTCCTTATCCACCGTAGGTGGAGTCGCAGGAGGGGGCTGGCTGAGCTTCTTCCTCATCTCAGTTGCCTGGGGCTCGGGTTGGTAATCGAGCGCCTCCAAACCCAGAACGCGCACATTATCATGGATGAAACCCGTCATGACAATGCTCACGAGCTCCTTGACCATTCTGTCGTCCTCAGCGTCCGGGTGGCCATTGCCCAATGGGGCATCCATATCCCACATCAAGGAATGTGTACTCACAACCTTGGCTGCTCCTGCTATCGCGAAACCTTTTTGCACTAAAGCTCGCCCCATTTGCCAAAGCGCGACGCCGCTGGAAGCCCTTCCCCACGTGATGAACGGCACGGCACTACTCGATTCCAAGTTGGGGAGCGCTTCAATAAACTGCATCACGGGCGGCACTGCCAAACCCCTGTGCACCGGAGACCCAATGAAGAGGATGTTTTCCGTGTGTGAGTTCTTGAACATTTCTATAATAGACGACCAATCACGTTGCCTGCCCAGATCCAATGTAAATGGATCGGATCGAAGACTCTCCAGTTGCTGTTGAATGACGCCGGCCACATGCTTAGTGGAACCAGCAGGCGAACAATAGACGATGAATGTCCTCGTTTCCACTCGTGCTCCTCTTTGACGGCGGCGGCAAAACCGCCCGATTGGCTTGAAGAGGCCTGGGATGGGATGCTCCCGTCACCTCCAATGGATTACACCATTCCCATTCTCGCATAACACCTGACTCAATGTCCCAAAGATTCTGGAACATGCGAGCCGCTTCGCGTGCCAGCCAAGCCGGCTCCGGGGACGGATTGAGAGTTCAAGAAACGGCTTTCCTGGGGCCCCCGAGAGGATGAAGCCAACCTGCCAACACTACCACCGTTTTTCCACTCGGCCCGGGACGGCTCTCAATCACGGAAACCCCGAGATGAGATCCGAATGCTCCAGACCGGCAAGACGATTAGCGTTGCTTTCCTCCCGGCCGTGGGTCACGCGTACACTATCTTCTCTCACTTCGTCACTAATGGCAACCTCGATTTCTAGAGCCCCGAAACGAGTCCTGAGACGAACTCTTTCGCCTGATTCTATGCCCAGACTCGCTGCAGCGTTGGGATGGATGTACATCAACGGCTTCGGGTACAGCTCTCGAAACGTGTTAATTTCCCTGAACCCGCGGTACTGAAATGCCATGATACGATTTCCCTTGCTCATATAAAACGGGAACTCCTTGTGGATCATTGGAGCGCTATAAAATGGTTCTGGGTTGGTATCGGCTGCTGACCGACCTCGTGCAGACGTTCCGACCGATAGTGCACTTAGCTGTCCCCGGTGCGACATCCGTCCCTGAAAGGCGGTACCTTAAGTCCTCCCGGTTGTCTCTCCACGGAAAGAGGGTTTCGAGTCCGGGCCGGCCCACCAATTCAGAGATCGATTTCCACGTTGGCCAATCTTTTTCCGAAGAGGGGGTTTTCCTCTTTTCGGCTCAGCCACAGCTATCTAATGAAAATAACTACGACTCCCAATTTATTCCCTATGATTGCGGGAACTCATGCAGGATCGTCCTTTACGGAGGAGACCGGCTTGCGGTATCGTCAACCATCGAACGTAATTTCGTCTCAAAGGTTGATCCGCGGTTCTCGGTTCTCCCCGGCAATGCAGGCGGGCTATTGACTCTCTCGGTAGAGCCTCATATGCACCCGAATCATTTCAAAAGGAGGTAATACGATGAGATTTCAGAGAAAAGCCAACTGCTTTCTGGCTTGGGTCACGATTGCTGCGATCGTGATGCTCACATGTGTGGCAACTTCAAACGCAGAGACCATCACGCGGCGTTCAGGGATCGAACCATTAAACGCGCTCAAGAAATATTACTCGGTTCCCAATTTCAAGATAGGCGGACACTATGATGTGGGACACGAGGCTTCCTTCGAGTTCGGTGGCAAAGGCGGCGTTACGCTGGAATCACTGGGCGCTCAACCTCTCAGACACGCTTACATCGCGGTCGGGACCCCGAAACGGAATGAAAAGGGCAAAATAGTCAATGCGGTCCTGATCAGTCCGTACTATTCGGGCGATGCGACTTTCGACTATTTTTTCTGGTATGAGGGCCAGAAGGGGACCGGATTTGCGAAAGGAGCTGTGGTGGGGCCCGGCAAGCTCATCGACACGGACAAGTTCTACGTTGTATTTGTGGATGCCCTGGGCCTTTGGGGAGCAAGTAAACCGAGCGACGGTTTGGGAATGAAATTTCCCCAGTACAACGCGATGGATTATGTTCAGGCAAACTATCGGCTTCTGAAGGACGGACTTGGGATCGCCAAAGTGAAACTTGCTACCGGCGTATCTATGGGAGCTATTCAGAGCTACGTCTGGGCTGTCTTGCACCCTGACTATGTGGAGGCCATCATGCCCATCGGGGGTGCAACCGCCATGGATCCCGTTCCTCGCTGGCTTTTCCAGCTCATGAGTGCTGCAATGAAGAGCGACCCGGTATGGATGAAGACCAAGGGGGATTACTACAGCCTGCCCAAGGATCAACATCCGAATCGAGGCATGATGTTTGGCTGGTCGATTCTGGGTGAGTCGGCTTTCAACTTCGATTTCCGGAATGCCCAGGGCTGGGATAAGGTCAGGGCCGATGTGTTCTATTGGAATCCGAAACCCGGCGACGGTACAAAGCTGGTCCAGAAGGCAAAGGATTTTGACGTTAATGATCTTCTCTTCCGTAATCATTCATTGGACACATACAACATTAACGAGTACCTTCCCTCTATTAAGGCCAAGACTCTGATACTCCATGTAAAGAATGACCAGTGGCTGCGCTACGCAAAAGCAATAGAGGCCTCGGAAAAAATCCCCGGCGCGAAGTTGGCCGCTTTTGTAAGCCCGCTGGCACATTACGCGGTATTCCGGGCTCCCAACAAGCTGAAGGACGAAGTAACCGTGTTCTTCAAGGAAATCGGCTTGAAATGACACAATGAATCAGATGGACCGCGGCAATTCCCGGACGTGCATAGCGCTCTCGGCCGAGAAATGACAGAGAGCCTGTGTGCAAGATTGCGCTTCCCGGGGGAGGTACGCCGACGGACGCTCAAATACCGGACCCAATTGCCGGGCTACTGGGAGCGCTGCTCCACCTTGCCACACGCTGAATACCATGACATTATCCGGTCAACGTATATTGTGACCATTCATGCTACCGTGAAGATAACCCGGCAATGCATACCTCGAGCTCTCCACTGACCGTGTCGAAATCGTGGGACGATTCTCTAGCGGTCCTATTTCGCGCCCTCTGGCTTCCACTCTTTCCATACCTTGCCCACCAATTCCGGACTGGGCTTCAGGACCGGTTTGCCGGGCTGCCAGCCTGACGGAGTCGCCACGCCGGTCTTCCGTACAAGCTGGAAGGCCTTGAGCTGACGGATAAGCTCCCGTGGGTTGCGTCCCACCGAGGGAGTGAGCACCTCCATCGCCTGGATTACTCCATCAGGGTCGATAATGAAACGGCCCCGAATGTCTACCCCTGCCCCGTTGTCGTACACCCCGTAAATCTTGCCGATGCGACCTCCCGCGTCCGACAGCATGGGATAGGGAATTCCGCCCTTTATCATTTTGGAGAGTTCTATCCCATTCCAGATCTTGTGGCCGAAACGGCTGTCAGTGCTCATGGACAGGACTTCCGTGTTCATGTTCTTCAGCTCATCGTATTTGGCTGCGACCGCAGTCAACTCAGTGGGTCAAACGAAGGTGAAGTCACCGGGATAGAAGCAGAGCACGACCCATTTTCCTTTGTAATCCGACAGCTTAATATTCTTGAATGCGCCCTGGTGGCATGCAGTGGCCTCAAAATCGACAGCCGGCTTGCCGACCGTGACGCGCACCGGATTGACTGGTCCGGCCGCTGGTGCTGCCGTACCTTTTCCGCCGCCTTGATTGTCAATAATCGGCCCCTTTGCCGGCTCCACGCACGATGTCTTTGCATCGTCAGCCGCGCGGCATCTTTCGGAATTCGAGGTCTCACTACGGCTGAGGCGAACGGCTGGAAGAGAACAGCGCAGATGGCTGGTAATCCGGAGCGCATCGGTTGATCCTCGGCCGGCCTCGGAGATCGCTATTCATACGGACGTTTCGGTTTCTACCGTACACAACGTGATATCCAGGTACAACAGATTCGGCCCAAAGGCCCTCGAGGGCCGTGAGCGCGGCGTACGGCGCACATGCTATTTGAGCACAGATCAGGAAACCGAGTTTCTCAAGCCGTTTCTAGAGATTGCCTCCACCGGTGAGCTCTGCGTTGCAGGCCGGATCAAGCAGGCTCTCGAGGAATTATTGGGTCACGGAGTCCATCACTCCACCATCTATCGGATGCTTCACAGAAATGGATGGAGAGAAATCGTGCCTCGCCCGGCTCATACCGCAACCGTCACAGAGCCCGGAGCTCAATCCGGTGGAGCATCTCTTGGAGGACTTGCGGGAAAAGTACCTTCCAAACAAGGCCTACACGTCACTCGACGCGGTTGAGGAGGCTCCCTGCAAAGGATTGCGAAATCTTCACGCCGATCCCAACAAGGTCACTTCCATGACCACCTTCGCCTACGTGCAAGTCACTTGCTGAATCACGAAACGGTATGAGATCTCATCGGGCGTAAACCCGAGTCCCGGTTGATCCGTGCTCATGCCGGCCACCGGTAAATCCATCCCCGCTCTGTGAACGTTAAGAAAACCTCATTATTTTAGGGTATAATCCAATCTGACCTATCCATCGGTAGAAGTTTTTTCAGTAACCTCCTGGAACAAAATACTTATGTGTGGCCTCTTATAGGGAAGGCATGAGGCGTTGGAGATGCCCCAGCCCAAGATTCCCAACCGGCCGGTTCCAGGGAACAATAGTAAGGAAGATTCGTAAGCATTAAAAAAGGAGATTGCCGATGTCTCAGATGCAGGAAGACCTTCAGTGCAAGAATTACGATTGTGCGAAACGTGCCGTGCCCGTTTTGGAACCCTGTGAAACCGATGCTCAAGACCTGTCCGACAAGAGGTACCATGACAATGCTCTTCGTGAAACCGGTCAACGCCAACTTAAGCCTACCTCGATTCCGAAAATCGTTGGAAATCACCCAACCAGACCTGACCCTTACGCTAGAGAAAGGACCTCAAGGTTCAAATCCCTCAGGGTGACAAGAACGAGCGCTCCGGGAACAGGCAAACGATCCGAAAACATAAGCGTCCCCACCCCTTCCCATGAGTCTGTTGCCGGACAACCGCAAAAAATGCAAAGGGAGTCAGTCGAAGCACAGATTCTCCGTTTTCAAGAGAGAGCGGATCTCCGAGAATGCCTCATTCCCGGAATGCTCAGCAGAATTTCCCCGAAGGCCTGCGAAGGATGGCAACGGCAGGCATCGGTTCGGAATTCACGCATGATGGCCAAGGTGAAACTCGAGTTTTGCAGAAATTGTCGCTTTGGACTGAAACGAGAATCGGCTTCGGTTTAATCTGGCAACGGGAGACTCCTGGATCGCGAAATCCGGGAGAGAGGTGCCGAGAAAAGGCCCACCGTTCAGGAGACGAAGAAACCTGACCTCCCACAGAGGTCCGGATACTGCCACATACGAACTCAGACCCTGGACCACTTTTTGGGGCGCGGGTGAATAGTGACCTACCCCATGTACCAGTAGTGAAGTTGGAAGTAGCGTACATTGTCCTCCCGGGATAGGTAGAGGATCTTCGGATTCACTGTGGACGATCCATGTTGACAACACGGCCTCGGGAGCAGGTGGGCGATACCGCCTGAGTACCTCAAGCGATCAAACAAAGCTGGACATTACCGACACAGACTGGAAGAATTGACGGGCAAGAAATCAATCAGGGCTGTCGCCTAGAGGAGGAAATTCAATGAAGGTCACCGCGTTCAACGGCAGCGCGCGAAAAAACGGGAACACGACCATAGTGGTACGGGCAGTCTTTGAAGAGCTCCAAAAAGAGGGAATAGAAACCGAGCTCGTGCACCTTGCGGAAAAGAACATTTCCGGCTGCATCGCGTGCTTTCAGTGCTCTGAGAACAAAGACCAGCACTGTGCAGTTGACGACGACGATGTGAACGAGCTCGTGGACAAAATGATTCACTCGGATGGCATAATCCTCGCCTCGCCCACGTACTTTAGCGACGTCACGAGCGAAATGAAAGCCTTGATAGATCGGGCGGGCATGACCGCGAGAGCTAACGACGAAATGTTCAGACGAAAAGTAGGAGCCGCGGTGGTTGTCCACCGTCGAGGTGGGGCTGTTCATACGTTCGACACCATCAACCACTTCTTCCTGATTAGTCAAATGATCATTCCCGGATCGGATTATTGGAACTTCAGTGTGGGCCGAAACATCGGCGAAGTTGAAAAAGATGAAGAAGGTGTTTCAACGATGAAAACCCTGGGCCGAAACATGGCTTGGCTGCTCAAGAAGCTTCACACCAGTTGATCTGAAACCGGTGATGGTCCGGACGGGCGGCTCCTTCCGTACCCGTCACCAAACCGCCCCGGCAGTGGGCGAGCCCCATGCGGCCCTTTTCGATCTGCCGCTTGCCGGCCTCGAAGACTGGGTCGCCATTAGAGCCGCCATTACGGCGATGTTGGAAATTGGTCCGTCCGACTCCGACGATGGCGATCGTCAGGATGACCCAAAACACTCTTCCGCAAGCTCCAGCAAGGCCGCGTCCTGTTCCTTTATCGCGAGCGTTTTGGCCGGGATCAGGCAGAGCGTCGTATGAGCAAAGAATTTCGCGGTCGCGATCTTGCCGGTATAGTATGCCGCGTCGCTGTTTTCGCGGGCCAGTTTGGCCTGCTCCCCGGGGCTCGTGGCTCCTTTCTCGTGAAAGAGGGCTTGAGCTTTTTCGTGAGCGATCGTTGCCTGCCAGAGGAGCTGCCAGCCGACGATCATATCGCCGAACAACTCGAGGAACGGCTTGGCCGCGAGGGCAGAG
>JARRRG010000365.1:0-3788 GCA_037380965.1 Deltaproteobacteria bacterium | reverse complement strand
GGACCACCGACACTGTGCCTCAAAATGCAGCGGTGCGCTCTTCAGGTAATCGGAGGCCTGGATAATGATGCTCCTCTTTGAATTGACCTCACCTTTGACCCCATAGAGCTGTATCCCGTTCTCAGTGATATCCTGAACAAGGCCCAAGAATCTCCGAGTCTGCGCGTCGTAAGCCGGGATCTTGAACAACAGGTATTTTCTGGTATGTCGTCTCCGGTTTGCCGCCCAAATCTCGGACATCTCCTCACTCATAGCAATCTCCTGCTCGCTGCCGTGTGCTGGAGCACCGACTCCCCTTGCTTCCGGGTAGCGTGATCTGAGTGCCGAGGATGCATGGAACAAGCCGATGCTTGCATCGAATGGTATGCCTCTCGCCCGGGATGCTGGTAGCTCTGGCGCTACCCCTTACGCCTCTTCGCCTTGTGCTTCGCGCTCGAGGCCTCATGTTTCCGGGTGCCCTCCAGCATTCGATTCAGAGACCGAGTTACCAGAAACCTGAAAGATCGGATAAGGGTCTCCGGATCTTCTGATGAGTCGATCCTCTCGGCGAGAGACTGACCCGCCATCGCAAGTGTCTTTGCCTGTCTCGTCACCATCTTGGCGAAGGCGCGAGGATCTTTGATCTTCAGGTCGGGGACCATTGAAGGTTTGCCGTCTGGAATCCCCTCAGCCCTGCGCACTACGGATTTGTACTCTTCGTATCGGGTGAGTATTTTGTGGAAGGTACCGAGCGGATCTTTCCTGGTCGCGGCCGAGGCCGACCGAACGAGACTCGTCACTTCCAGCATGAAACGGATCGATTCCGGGTGTGCATTTGACATTCGTTTTACAATGTAATCAAGCACTACCCTCATGGCCAGAGCCGCGAAATCAATGGCCACATCGTCGCCAAATCGCGACCGCAATCTTCGGAGCTCCTTTTCAAGCGTGGTGACGGAACGTCTGGAGATCTCCCATTCCAATGTGAGTATGGCTTCCTGAAGTTGCCTGAAGTTGTCCGCTTCACGCAAATCTTCGGCTGCTCTCGTCGGGACAACTTTGGACTCGCGGTGCTTGCGCGGCGCTGGCTCAGGGGCCGCCTTTTCAGCAGGCTTCGGTTCCAGAAAGGCCTCAGGGTAAAGCTCGATCCCCTCTGCGGGTCCACGGTCGAAAGAGGCTTCATCCGGAACGCGCTGGGGTCTCTCCTCGGCCAACCCTTGCTGATGAGCATAGTTTTCTTGTCCGGGCCCCGCGGGGCCGCCATCCTCCTCGGTAAGGTCGATCTCCGGCTGGTCCAGCTCTCGAGTGTGCGATTGGACCACATGAGCCTCAAGTTCCGCGGTTTCCGGCGGGGGCCCTTCGGGCTCCTCCACGAAAAGGGTGTCCACAGCCAGGTCAATGGCACGATCCGTTTCTTCGTCTCCTGACGTGACGGATGCAGATGATTTTGTGCCCTCGAACGACCCCATGAAAAGAGAATCCACTGCCTGGTCCAGGGACTGGTCTTCAGAAGCTGTCGACGAGAAGTCGGGCTCGGGAGGCGTGGACACAGACCCATATTTCCAGCCGCGATCACGCTGGGACGATGGTTGCTTACCGAGGACCTTCTCGGAAAAATAGGCATCTAGCTCGCTATCAATGAGCTTATCAAGATCATCTCTGTCGCCGGAGTCAGCCATGGTCACTTCCGCCCTGCTCCTTAGCCTCTCAGTTTGTAATGTACGGATTTGATAGTAATCTTGCTAACTTCTCGCAAAGTCTCAAAAACTCCCGGCCCTTGAAGAGCACTGGCCAAGAGACTTGGAACCGGCTGCTTGAGCATGACGTTGAGCTCTTCGAACATCGTCTTGTGGTCCAACACCGGGATAACGCTCCCTTCCAAGTCCCTCTTGTTGAACTGTAACACGAGGGGAAGCTCATCAAGGTCAATGTTGTCGTCGCGAAGGTTCTCACGGAGATTTTCCAGGCTCTCCTTATTCGCTTCCTGCTGAACCTCCATCGAATCAGCGACAAATACCACGCCGTCAACTCCCTTCAAGACCATTTTGCGACTCTCGTTGTACAGAACCTGGCCTGGAACGGTGTACAGTTGCACTCTGATACTAAAGCCGCGAATTTTTCCCAACTGCAATGGGAGAAAGTCGAAAAAAAGCGTTTTGTCACCTCTGGTATCGATGGAAATCATCTTTCCCATGAACTTCGCGTTCATCCTCTGATTGATATAGAGAAGATTAGTAGTCTTTCCGCATCGTCCAGGCCCATAGTAAACGATTTTAACCTGGATTTCCTTTGCGCTCTTGTTGATGAACGCCATTTTCATCCCTCCCGCTTAGGGAGTGTTTTTTCGAGCACTCGAATCACCTCGGCGATCTTGAGGCGAAGTAGCCCCAATGAGAGAGAGTTCTCGAAGATCGTGACGATGATGTACTCCTGACCTACCCGACTAAAGTGGAACGACTCATGATGGCCCTTGTAAAAGAGCAGTACGAAATCTTGTTCTCCTATGAGGTGCGCTATCTTCTCGGTGGCCGCGAAGTTGGCTGCCGCGACAGCAGCCAATGCAACGACATCGATGTCTATCTTGTCGCCGACATTCACGATCAGGGTTCCCGCGTTGTCAATGAGCAGAATTGATGAAATCCCCTCGGTACGAACCTCGCTGGCGAGGTAGTCGCGAATAGCGTCGAGTTCCTCAATAGTTACCACGAGATCTGAACTGCGGCCGCTCTTGACCTCATCGCCTTGATCCCACTCTTTGTCCGAGAACAGCTTATCCAACAATGCGACCTCCGAGGACTCGGGACGTGGGCCTGCCATGGCTTCCAGTTTGGGAAGCTCAGCATTGAAAGAGTCAACGAGTTCTGTGTGAGACAGCTTGCCTTCGCTGAAGGCAGTGAGCATCTTTGAATGGCCTCCGATCAACCGATCCAACTCCTCGTTACCAAGAAGCGCGGCAGCCCTTTGCAGCAGACCGAGTACCCTTTCCATGTCAGCCAGCAGCCCTTTAACGTCTTGCCGGCCGGTGCCTAAATCCCGGACCAGACTCCGGGCCGTTTCTATGTAGGCCCACATCATAGCCGGAAGCTTCCCGAGAATTTCAACCTTGTTCGCTTCCGCAAAAATTCCCTCAGTAACTGGATGTTGTTCCGCCATGACCTTCTAGTCCTTTGGTGAAAAAAGCCGCAGTGAATCAGAGGTAGTCAGGTGCCAAACCTTCCTGGAAAACGGAGGAACATGGGCACGCGGGATTTCTCACAGGCGCCCGTCTCCTCCCGCGATTCTCCTCTCCGGAAGCTTACCGCGGTTGCCCGCGAGGCATTGCCGGATTGATCAACTACACGAGAGATTACCACATATTACGCTTTTCTGGAAGGTAATACCTCAAGGTTCCTGTTTTTTTCACTGTCGGGCTCGAAGTTACGGTCCACATTTTCGTCGTAAGCCCGCTTCCTCGATCGCAATCTTACGAATGCGGAACCGCTGTAGTCTCCGGAACCCTTTGATTCTGCAGATGGTTTCATTCAGGAGGGGCGAGGTTGCTACGGGAAACCGATCTCAAGCAGGTGTGAGCCTGGGGTTCCATAGGGTTCCAGGGGCCGCTCTATGAGTTAAGATCTTCTCTCGGCCTTGGCCTCAGCCAGACGCCGCGCTTGAGTGGCCACGGTAGTGGAAATGTCCTTGCTCTTCGCAAGCTTCCTGAGATCCAACTCCCTCAGATGATTGAGCAGTTGGAGAGCAATGGGAATAGGCGTCTTGGAATTGCCCGCCAGATTGAGCTTGACCTTGTACGACTTCATCCATTCCTTGGT
>JARRRG010000364.1:0-6461 GCA_037380965.1 Deltaproteobacteria bacterium | reverse complement strand
GTAGTTACCAGCCTCCCATAGCTCAATTGTCTCACGCGCAGGCCCCGTATGAGAGGTTTCAAGCACTTCTTATGTGCGGATCTGTTCCGTCGCCGGTGTCACTCGGCATCCCTCTCTCTGAACACCAGAACGGGTCTATTGGTCAAGCGTACCAGGTCGAGCGCTTCATCACTGAGCAGCCGAAGATACTTGGCCGGTTGGTTTCCGTATGCCCCCAGGACCAACAGATCGTATCGGGACCGGGCCACATCCTTGAGGACCTCTTCCACGAAATCTCCTGTTTCGGTTTTCACGATTGGCTCGTGACCCCACTCCCCGAGCGTGGATCGCCCTTCCGCCACGCAGGCCTGCCCCGTTTCCCCCGCACCGTCACCATCCGTGCCCTCGACATACATGATGGTTATCTGGGGCTTCCTTCGGGTAAGCAGGGGGCCGATGAATTCCAGGGCGAGCTGGTCGCACCGCGTGCCCCGGTACGCCACGAGAACCCGTTTGATTTCCCTGAAATCCCGCACAATCAGCACCGGGACCTTGCTGTGGTGGAGTACTTTGGTGTGCACCGCGCCGAGCAGCAAGCCCCTCAGTGAGGAACGGCCGTGAGATCCCAGGACAATGAGATCGAATCCGCCCGAGTGTGCCCGTTCCAGGATCTCCTCCGCGGGATCCCCGGTTGCGATTTCAGGCTCGCACGGGACTTTCCCCGCCAAGCACGTGTCACAGGTTTTGCTGACCTCTTCATTTATATGAAGCTCCTCAGCTTCTATCCACTCCGAGAGCCCCGTCTTGGAGAAGAATGGAGCGTAAAAGCTGTCGGCCGCCATTTCGACTGCATCAGGCATGACATGGAGGGCGTGAACATCCGCATCGAAATGCTCCAGGAGATGGCATGCGTATCCGAGTGCCATCTGAGACTCGGGCCCTTTGTCAACTGCCACCAGTACTTTCATTACTTATACCCCTTGCATATCCGCGGCGAAGCGGCCGGGCTTGCGCACCAGACCATCCGTCGCCACGGAAGAGAGAGCGTTTCGAACCACCAGGATGGGGTACCCTGAGTTCTTGATAACGCGATCCGTAACACTCCCCATGAGTAATCGTGTCAAACCGGTGCGACCATGCGATCCCATGACAATCAGATCCGATTCCTGCTTGCCGGCCACCTCGGTCAAAATCTCCGCGGGCTCGCCCTCCCTGAGAATGTACTCCGCGTCGATCTCTCTGGACGCGGCTTCATTTCGAATCTCATCGAGATGCTGTCTCGACTCGGACAAAATCCGATCGACGGCTTGCGCGGAGATGCCGTACAAGTGCGAAGGAACGTCTGCCACCGTAGCGAATGTCACCTCCGAGCCATACGAATCGAAAAGTCGAAAGGCAATATCGGCAGCGGCCCGGCTCGACGGCGATCCGTCAATCGGAACCAGAATCCGTTGCCAGTTGAGTCGACTCTCACGCGGAATCACAAGAACATTCGTCTCGCCGTACCCGATCACCCTCGCGGTAACACTCCCCATGAGGACCGTGTCGGACAGGTTGTATCCTTTAACGCCAAGTGCGATCAGGTCGTACCCTCCTTCTTCGGCAAGGGTCACGATCGCTTCATGAGGCTCTCCCTGCAACAGAATAGTTCGCAGGGAGATTCCCTCCTGCTTTGCCACGCGTGCCGCGTCGTCAAGCGCCTTTTCGGCAGGGGCACGCATCAGTTCAGCGATGTTGCTCACACCCACAAGTCTCAGTTCACCGTCATGGGGCGGCACCACCGAAACCGCGGCAACCCAACCGCGCTCCGCGCGGGCAAGTCGAAAAGTCTCTTTGAGCGCGTGGAGGCTCGCGGGCGAGCCATCCACGGCTACAAGGATGCGATTAAACATGCTGTTCGACATGTTGAAGCTCCTGCTCTCCAACGAGCCTCTCCTCCATCTTCTCGCTCCGCCTGCCTTTGAACATGGCGCCCAGAATAATCAGGGCTCCTACGCCCAAAGCCAGGCACATGGTAACGAAACTGCATTGCATGAGAAAAGCGGTTGTGCTTTTGCTCACTGAAAGCATGTCGAGCTGGGCAAGGTACGTGGGAATTGCCATGCCGCGGCTCACTGCCACCATGAGCATGATGCTGCCCATCACGACCTTGATCAGGTGATCCTTTACGTATGTGGTTCCAATTGCTCCCAATTGGACACCGAAGAGCGATCCGGCAAGAATGATAAGAGTGAGCCTGATATCAATCATGCCGTTGAGCGCCCACTTTATGGATCCTCCCAACCCCATCAGGAATGCTATGACGAGCTCCGTCGCTGAGGACATCAGGCCCGGCGCGCCAACCACGTAAATCATTCCCGGGACCCCAATGAACCCTCCGACCGCGATTGTTGCCGCGAGCATTCCGGTAGCCAGACCGACAGGTATGGTGAACCACAATGATATGGTTATGTTTGCGGTCTTGAAGTGAATCATGGGAGGAATGCGGATGGTCTGAAGCCACTCGGCAAGGCGTGAAGTCTGGTCGAAGTTGCCGGACCTGGCAATCTTCCACGCATCGTAGAACACGTACCCTCCGACCGTTACGAGAACCACCACGAAGGCGAGACTCACGTAGAGATTTGAACCAGCCTGTCCCCATTTGGCCAAAATGAATTCCTGTACCTTGATCCCGATCTGCACTCCGACCGTCGCGGACGCGGCCATGATAACACCGAGCTTCACGTCGACCTGGCCGTACCTCCATCGCTTGTACGCTCCGACCATCGCTTTCGGGAATTTGTGACACATATTGCTTGCCACGGCTATGGTGCCAGGCACGCCCAAACTCATCATCCCCGGCGTCAGCACAAACGCACCGCCCGATCCGATAAAGCCACTTACCAATCCACCGATAAAGCCGACGATGAAGAGAAACGTCGCGGAAATCCATGTAAGCTCGATGAATTGAAGCCCTTGCGTTGCAATATCATGCATTTCAGTCTCCTTTACTGGGGTTCTGCGATCACGTGTTCAGAGAAGCGCGTGCGCGTGGTCTCTCTCGCCTTGCCGGCCTGGGCTGAGCTGTGGGCCTTACCGCGGGCCGCTTCTGTGAGGCCTCTATCCCCAGGAGCGTCCAGACATTGCTGGCGAATGATCCATGCACAAAGGAAAAGGCAAAGACTGTCAGAATCGGCAGAGCCGCATAGTAGAACCCCCTGGTGAAGTACTTCATCATCAGGGCGCTGTTCATAAAAAAGACGCTGTACATGGCGATTGAAATGGCACCGAATATGATCGTTTTGGAAATCAGTCTCTTCCTTTTTGCTGCTCGTAATTGACCCATCTCTTCCTCCTACCGCTGGGTTCCGTCTCTTCCAGTCAAAAACGTAAATCAGACACGGTATGTCGATTGCGCCCTCTTGCGTCTTTGATCCGAACGCTTGGGCGGTCGATGTTCGGGCCGCCTCTCCGCTCGCTCAACGATCTCTCGAGCTGTGGCCCATTCGAATCAAGAACGTGTTGGAATGCTTAGCTATTAGGACGCGGGAGGTCGCGTCTTGCGCGGAATCGTTGAGATCACGAACTGTTCCAGAAGGCAACAGTCCCGACCAATTAGCGGAATAGTGACACAATATTAATCTGTTAGCTACTGTTCCGCTCCCTTGCACTGCCGTTTCACAGTGAAACAGATAGCGGCCTCCTCCAACATTGACTCGGAGACCCGGGACCGCAAGCGCGTCAGGGAATGATTCGGGAAACCCTATCAGCGAGCGAGCTTCTCAAGGCTCCATCCCGCAGCCTGAACAGCATCGGGAGGCGATGAAAGAGTGTCTATCATCACCGATCTGTGCTAGCATGAAGGCTGTAGGACACGGCGTTGACCGAGCGTTGCGGGGAGAAGTTCATAATGGGATTTTTTCGGAAAGACGAAGGACAAGAAAGCTCAATTCCTCAAGAAATTGTTGATTTGCGGTCCTCGGTGGCCGCCGCCCGGCTCCCTGAACATGTGTCCGCGGCATGCGCCAAGGAATTGGATCGTCTGGAGCGGACCGATCCTTCGATTGCGGAATATAGCATCGGTGTCAATTATGTCGATTATCTCCTCTCACTGCCCTGGAACCGCTACACTCACGACAACCTGGATTTGAATCGCGCGGAGCGCATTCTGGAAAGTAAACATTTTGGGCTCCAGCATGTCAAGGAGCGGATCCTGGAATTTCTGGCAGTGCGAACCATGCGGATCATGAACAAAGGCAAGATACTCGTGGTGGATGATGAGGAGGTTGCCAGGCGGAACATCGTGCGTGCGCTGCAAAAGGATGCCTACGAGGTGGGGACCGCGGCTAACGGATTGGAAGCACTAGCGCGGGTTGAGGCCGAAGATTTTGATGTGGTGATAACCGATCTGAAAATGGAAAAGATGGATGGCCTCCAGCTTCTCGAATCGCTGAAACGGACATCGCCGCTCACGGACATCATCATGGTCACCGGTTACGCGACCGTGGATTCAGCGGTGACCGCGCTTACGAGGGGAGCCGCGTATTATCTTGCCAAGCCCTTCCAGTTCGATGAACTGAGAAGCACCGTGTCTCAGATCTTGAACAAGAAGCGCCACGCGCAGGTTGTCAAAGGCCCGGTTCTCTGTTTTGCAGGCCCGCCGGGCACCGGCAAAACGTCCATCGGCGAGGCCATCGCGGAGGCCATGGAACGAAAATTCTTACGAATCTCACTCGCCGGTCTCCGTGACGAATCGGAATTGCGCGGCCACAGAAGAACCTATGTGGGCGCCATGCCGGGACGTATCGTCAGCGAGATACGCCGGTTGTCATTTTTAAACCCGGTGTTCATGCTGGATGAAATAGACAAGATCGGGCAAGATTTTCGTGGCGATACCGCATCAATATTGCTTGAGATTCTTGATCCACAACAGAATCAGTATTTCGTCGACAATTACGTGGAACTGCCGTTTGATCTCTCCGCGGTCATGTTTATTGCCACTGCGAATGTGGTGGACAACCTGCCGGGTCCTCTTCTGGATCGGCTCGAGGTGATCCCGTTCCCCGGATATACCGAGCTCGAAAAAATGGAGATCGCCAGTGATTATCTGATCCCTCGCCAATTGAAGGAGCACGGTCTGAATCGTCTTGATGTCGAGTTCACTCCGAGCGCGGTCAGCAGAATCATCGAGGACTATACGAGAGAGGCTGGCCTGAGAAACCTTGAGAGAGAAATCGCCGCCATTTGCCGAAAGCTTGTGCGGTCCCACCTCAATAACGGGCAGCCTTCGGACACGGTGACCATTGACCGTGAAACGGTGCCCGCACTGCTCGGACCGAGACGGTTTTCGCATGAAGTGGCCGAATCCCAGGACCAGGTGGGGGTCACCACGGGGTTGGTCTGGAGCGAGTTCGGCGGGGAGATCGTCTTTGTGGAAGCGACCCTGATGAAGGGTGAGAAACAACTGATTCTCACCGGCTCCCTTGGGGATATTCTCCGGGAATCCGCGCAGACTGCGTTAAGCTATATTCGAAGTCGCGCGGGTCTCTTCCACATCAATCCGGACTTTTTTTCAACCAGTGATATTCACATCCATATACCGGCAGGCGCTATTCCCAAGGATGGTCCGTCGGCAGGTGTCACGATCGCGGCCGCGCTCATCTCCTTGCTCACGAATCGACCGGCTCGACGGGAAGTGGCTCTCACCGGGGAAATAACCCTGAGCGGGCGCTTACTCCCGGTTTCCGGCATCAGAGAAAAGCTGCTGGCAGCCCAACGGGCCGGCGTGAAGACCGTCGTTCTCCCGAAGAAGAACGAGATCGACGTTGCTTCGTTGCCGGAAAAGGTGACGGAAGGGCTGAACATTGTCTTTGCCGATGAGATAGCCCAATTCCTTGATGTCGTGCTTCTCTCCGGCGAGGCAACCTGATGTAGGGATTTTGGGGGGCTCTCCTCGAAGGCTGCTTGTTCCCGGAACGGAACGGCTCGAGGTTGATCCCATGCTTCGAGCGGATGGCCGGCGGTCTCCTAGCGGCACCGGTACCAATAAACCGTGGGACAGGGGCTGTATCCCCAGCTCTTCACTTCCTTCTTCTTCTGTTCCTTTTTTCGTTCGGATACTATCTTGTCCCGCTCCTGGGCAATTCTTGCGCTCTCCTTCTTTAATTGGGCGATTTGCTGTGCGAGCGCGGCATTCTCCTCTTCCAACCGGGCGACCCGCTCTTTCGACACGCTCTCTTGTGCCTGACGGGTTTGGCGGGAGATCTCTGCTTTCAATCCCTCAATTTGGCGGAGCAGGCCGGTCTTTTCCTTCTCGAGCCGCGCGATCCGGTCGTCAACTTGTTGCTCGCGCATCCGGTCGGCAAGCGCGGCATTCTTCTCTTTCAAGTCGGCGAGGTTCCGAAGCAGTTCGGCTTTCTCCTGCTTGAGTCGGTCAACCTCTCCAGCAGGTCCTTGCCCGCGAATCTGCTCCGTGAGCTGAGCATTTTTCTTTTGCAACCGGG
>JARRRG010000363.1:0-5081 GCA_037380965.1 Deltaproteobacteria bacterium | reverse complement strand
GCCGCGCCCGCGACCTGCGCAAAGAGGAGCGCGAGAATCCCGGCTAGAACAACCACATTCCCTTTCATCATACGCCTCCACCGTGAATGCTCATTCGATCCCAGCCCTCAACGGTAAACGGGAACTTCACGTAGCTCTCTTAACTACTTAATTCTAAACTGAATCTTATATGTTGTCAAATACTTTGAATTCGCACATGCCGCAAACGGCCGGCTCAGGACCGTGATCCGACGCGAAGGAGACGTCGGGGAAGTTGAATCCCTGGTTCGCTCTTCGGTAAAGATCACGTCACCGATGTCCCCGTGCTCCGCTCGGGAGAGGCATGTTGCAAAGGCGCGGGACGTCTCTTCACCCGGCATCTCGGAGCGAAACGCGGCCGTGAGAACTCGGGCCCGCTCTCGACCGGTAAGCCGGGTCCAGGGTGGTGCATTTCAATGATGAACTGGACGGCAAGCGCTAAAAAGACTTTTGCTATTTGAGAAACATGCTACGATTATCAATCGAGAAACACCACGGTCAATTAAACCATGTCTGGCACAGACCCCACAGAAGTCGGTCAGCAGCATTCGGATTCTCGCCATCGGCCTGTGGCTGTTCTGGTCATCTGCCTGCTCGCGCCCGTGATTGTCTATCTGCTCAACCGGCTCGCACTCGCGTGGTATTTCCCCGCGGGGAGGATCGCCGGAAGCGCGTGGATGATCCCTCTGAACCTGGTGACCGCGACCGCGATGGCATCTGTTCTTCCGCTCGCGATCTGCGTTCGCTGGGCCTTTTCGGGGTCGCGACTCGCCGCCGTTTTGATAGGACGGGTCCTGCTCATTGCCGGCGCGGTCGCTTCCGTTTTTTGGATCGCCATCCCTCTCCTGGTCCTGATGGACATTATCTACTATACCCATGCCGACCCGAGCGAACTCGTGCAATTGTCGTTGGGAGTCTTCGTGGTATCGGCTGTTGCAGCGGAATTCATCATCCACTATGGATTGGGGAAATGAGGTCCGCGCGTAGCGGAAGCAAACGACCCGAATTTCATTGCGCCCGGGCACTCATTGATGGGTTCACGGACACGTACGCTCCTGCTGACGAAAGATTCCGGCCCGCTTCCAGCCGCGACAGCATGCGCGCTTCCGCAGGACAGGCCCGGGATAGGTCCTGCAACCGGTGGATGAGGCTTGCGCGGCTTCCTTTCAATAGCGTTCATTCCCTCTGATGGCAGTTTCGGACCATTTTGCGGATTTTGTGCCTTTCACGTGTGCGTGTCTTTTTAGGGCACCGCGAAGGGGAGCGTTGGCCGTGAGGCGATCTGCCGACGGGTCGAGCAGGCTCTCCGGAGAAATGACCGTCACCGGGGAGGAACAGGAATTCCTCGAGGTTGTCGAGCGCGGCAGGTTGAGGGAAGGAAAACGACCCCTCAAGCGGGGGCACAGGCAAGTTGTCGGGCTTCTTCAGGCACACGGAGCGGTTTGGTCGGGCATCGAGTGAGCACGTGCAACGAGGAATCTGTGTGTTGTGATGGCCGTATCATTTTGCAACAGCTCTATAAGTGGCTTCCAGAGCCACTCATGGGCCATAGTGCTTCCAGACTTCATCCGCACTGTCGCGCAACACAACACTCTTCCATTCGGGGCGAGATCAGCCTTGCCCTAACCCATTGATGTTACACAGCTTAAATTGTCTTGTCTGATTTGGCACAAAGGTTGCATTTCCTCAAAGCAGAGACGAACGATGCGTGCCGTCTCCGACAACAACAAGGTCGCATCCTGGGAAAGGAGGCCTCGTCACAATGAAAACGGAAACCTGTTCAGATCATGCCGCGCCTCTGTACCCTCGACGGAATGCGGCTGAACCACGGTGGAGCAAGGCGGATCGGCCGAGCGGGCAGGAGGCTCAACCCCGCGCTTCAGGCGATGTTCGTTGCGAGCCTCGTGAGCCGGACCATGAATTGCGCCTCGCGAAACATATTGAAACGGAATTGCGCTCGGTCTGTCCTTGTAGAGTAGTGAGCGTAGAGGACCGCGTATTCACCGTTGACGTGGACGCGCCTCTCCTGTGGGAGGGGCGGCTGGTCGAAGAATGCAGCGCTGTCGCGGAGAAGACTCGCGGCGTCAGGGGCATCAGGGTGCACATCCGTGCCTCCGGCATCCACGGGCTGGGCTGACAGCAGACATCGTATATTACGGTCAATGGCGACCGACAAAAGGGCTTGAAGGAGGAAGCAGCCATGCGTATTCTTAAAAACAGATCAGAACAACCGGAATCGGAATCGAAAAGATCCGAGAAGAGGTCTCGAAGCGCAAGCCCTCATGAGCTGGTCCAGGACCTGGAGAAAGTAACCGGGACCGGTGCTCCGGACCAACTCGCCTGGGCCGCGCAGGTCGAGACTATCCTGCGTGCCATCTATCCCTGCGAAGTGGTCAAGATCGACGACGGCGTCGTCACCGTTGATGTGGAAGCGCCGCTCCTGCAGGAGGCCCGGTTGGTAGAGCTTTACAACAGCGCGGCAAAGGACATAGAGGGCGTGCAAGAAGTGCGGGTCCACATTCTGCCCTCGAGCGTGTGGGGACTGGGCTAATCAGAGCAATCCACTTCCGCGGCGCCCTCCCTGGCGAGCACAGGGGCTTGGGATGGTGACTTCCACCGGTTCACCCCCGACCGGATGATGGCGTGAGCTGATGCAGCGAGAGCACCGGTGATACCAAGTCCTCTGAAGAATGGATGCTCGACCGGGGACGGGGGTCCCTGGCCCGGGGGCCTCGCCGACCGCGTCTTGGGCAAAGGAGGTTCGAGCAATCAACGTTGACCACGTATTGATCTATCCCCCGCCGATGCAGTCTCCGAGCGGCAAAACCTCTCTTCTCGATCTCCGGGGGGCGCGTACCCCTTTCATTCTTGACGTGTAGTACACTATAATCTGAAGGAACCGTGACGATTCCTCTCTGGGGAAACCCGACAACCTCTCATGGAACGGCGGATCGCCCAAACCTGAAACGATGGGCAGATGGCGCAGCAGCATCGCCACCAGGGAGAACCCGGAAACGACGCGGACGCAGTTGAATCGGAATCGGGTCCGCGTGCACGACCTCTTCGTCCAACAACCAGGATCCCCCTCCCTTTTCTGAAAGCCCGAAATCAAGCGATTGGGTCCGGGAAGATCCGCGTTGGTACGTACCCGTTCGTGGCCTTCTTTCTCCTCGTGGTCGCGATGGCGGTGGTGGTCCGCTTCACGATATTCCCTCAGTTCGCGGCCGGTGCCGGCGCGGTCCGGTCCGCCACAACTCTCCTGATACTGATAAGTGCGGCCGTCATCGGCGTCGGATGGCTTCTGATCGCGATGTTCTTGAAACGCCCCCCCTTCCCTTTACCGGAATCGGACCAGACATTCCGCTTCCTGTTCGATAGCTGGCCGTCGCCTGCATTCCTGGTCCGGGCTGATGACGCGGGAATCTTGGACACGAATGCCCGAGCTGCGGACGAGTACAAGTACGAGAGAGATGAGCTGCTTCAGATGAGCTTCGCGGATCTGGAGCTGGATCGTTTGGAAGAAAAGACGCTCGCTGCGCTCAAAAATGCCTCACCATCGCAGATAACGGAACTTCCCATGCTTCACCACGAGCGCAAGGACGGGTCGGTTTTCACCGTGAATTACCTGGCACACATGAGTACTCATCATGGCGAGCCGGTTATCGTGTTGGCGATGCGTGATCTGGCGAGCAGTCTCGAGAAAGAGATGAGGTTTATTCAAACCGGGAAGATGGTCACTCTGGGAGAGATGGCAACGGGAATAGCGCATGAGCTCAATCAGCCGCTGAATGCCATCAGGCTCGGATGCGATTACCTGGCGAAGAATTTAAAGAGAGGGAGGGTCCTCACGTCTGACCAGATTTCTACGGTGCATAATGAGCTTGTCTCGAATATCGACCGTGCATCCCGTACCGTCAATTATGTGCGGCGGTTTGGGCGTAAGCCCGAAGAAACGATGTATCCCATGGACATCAACGAACCGATTCGGAACATTTTTTCATTGCTGCGCACTCAGCTCAAGGCGAGAGGAGTGAGGTGGAAACTCGATCTGGCAGAGAACCTGCCCCTTATCGAGGGGGATGTGAATCGATTGGAGCAGGTCTTCATCAACTTGGTGATCAATGCCAGGGATGCGATGTCCAAGCCAAAAGAGGTCGATGACACGTCGACCGAGTCAAACATCAAGGTACTCTCTATGGAACCGTTTCTCGAAAGGGTCGTGGTAACGGTTTCCGATACAGGACCGGGCATACCGGAGCCGTTGCGAACGAAGATCTTCGAACCGTTCTTCACCACAAAGGAAGCGGGAGAAGGAACCGGACTCGGCCTCTCCATCGTCTCCTGTATTGTTGAAGAGCATCAAGGAACCATCGAAGTCGCACGGAATGACACACCGGGCGCGACTTTCAGACTGACATTCCCTCCAGCGAAGACTGTGGCCTGAAATCGGGGGGCCACAGTCCCCATGCCGAGCGAAGAGACGGATTCTCAAAAATCGTGTCCGAATGCGCTTTCCCTTGCCATTCTCAATCTGGTGCGCGCATCGCGAAGGGGGTGGTCCGGCATGACCGCGCTCACTTCTCCGTAAGCGGCACTGCGTCCGCGTGATGCCCGAGTCACTTCGCGCCGTTGCTTTTCAGTGCCTCCACTATGGTTGGGTGGCCCTTCAGCCTGGCAATCTGAAGCGCTGAAACCCCGGATGATGTCTTCAGGTTCACCTTGGCTCCCCGTTGCAGGAGAAAGGCTACGAGCTCGTCATTGCCTTTGGACGCGGCTACCATGAGAGGAGTGATGCCATCCTTTTGAGCCGCGTTCACCGCCGCTCCCTTATCCGCGAGGAGGGTTGCCGCATCCAATCTCCCTGCGGCCACGGCCTTCAGGAAAGCGGTTTCGCCGGTCTTGTCCTTCCGGTTGATGCTTGCCCCGCGTGACAACAGCAAATCCAATACCCGTGTGTGTCCGTAGAATGCTGCAATCATGAGTGAGGTGAGGCCGTTCTGCTCTCCCTCGACAATTTCAGCTCCCCTGTCGAGCAACATCCGGGCCACTCGAGCATGACCCTG
>JARRRG010000362.1:0-6887 GCA_037380965.1 Deltaproteobacteria bacterium | reverse complement strand
CAACAAATGCTCCCATGACGCGCCAGGGGTTCCCTTTCTCGTCCCATTCACAGACCTTGCCCCGTGAGAGCAGCCACTTCCAATCGCCCCCTCCGGTAATGATCCGGAATTCACATTCCCAGATGGGAGCATTGCCCTGCAAGTGCTCGATCATGCTGTCAATGGTCTTCTGCCTGTCATCCGGGTGGACCATACTTTCAAACCCCGCGGTGCTCTCGTCCACTTCGTCCCGCGTGTATCCCAGGATGCGATGCCCCTGATCATCCAGGAGGTTCAGGCCGGTCTGGGGAAACCATTCCCACATACCGAGAGTTGCTCCCCTCAAAGCCAGTTGGTACCTTTCAGAGCTCTCACGCTCGGCTAACTCCGATTGCCTCAAAAGAGCGATATGCTCCACGAGTCTGTTGATGATCTTGACTGCACCGGCTGGATTGTCTTGAGCAAGTCGCTCCAGCTCTTCCTGATCCACTTGGAAATCGCCACGGGAGTACGTTCGATGGAGCTTCTTCCCGGCAACCTCCGCGGGATCTCTCCCGATGACAGGCACTCCGATCTCTCTCAAACGTTTCTCAGCCAGGGAATAGGTACTGTCGTCCTTCTCCACAATCGCCTCCGGATGTGCAACCAACAGACAGCTCTAAGAACGGACGAGTCCGGCCGCGTGTCGGCCTATGAATAATATAATATTCTACGAAATACCGAGCATCAGGTCAAAGGCTGATAGGGACGTTGCGAGAAACGACGGGCTCAGGCGACACGGTTTCAGAAGCTCGATTCATCTGTGGAAGAGGCGGAAAGGGCCCGATACTGAATCGAGAGGATAACGGAAGACGCGGTACCTGTGCCGCATGCGGGGCTCGAAATTGCGACCGGATCGTTTTGCAGGCCGAGACGCGGATTTCCCGCATTGTGAAAGGCAGCCATCCCAACCTTGACCACCCCAATTTAGAGAGGACGGGTTCTGGTCTTTTTCCGAAGGGGACCGGAGCTTTTTGATCGCGATCGAGCCGGAAATCGGGATCAGGCGCGGATTCGCTGCAATCCGACAAGGCTCATGCGTCAAATTGAAGCATTGAACGGCAGTGGATGAGTGAAAAAGGCTCAAAATTCGGATAACGGCGGAAGGCACTCAACAATGATGCGTCGCTGGACGTGCCAACCTCTTATGATTCAGATAGGTTCGTCATATGGCGCGCCAGTGATAACCGATGGCACGCGTCTTGCTCACGTTTGCGGACCGAAAGAATGAGCATGCACCATAGAAAGGTGAGGGAGAGATGCCGGTGTACCCCCCGAGGTTGGTCTTCAGTTCGCGTGAGGGTCGAATCGGGAGAAGTGGTCCGAAGTGGACAATCAGTTTACAGAGATGCATGAGCGGGCAAGGAGGTCTCCATTCCGGACGAACCCCGAGAAATCGCGCAACAAGCATCCTGATCTGTTGAGACGCGGTAAGGCCGGCTCAAGAGACGGCTATGATTTGAATGACATTTCCCACAGCAGAGTGTGGCTCGGAAAGGTTTTTCCCGATCCTGCTTAGAGAGAGGAGATTACGTCTGTGCGGCTCAGAGATTTGAAACGCTCCCCGTCAGGTGCACAACTACCCGGAGCGCTTGCCGTGACATGCAAAGACGGCACCGAGAAGATACTGCGTTGCAGTCCGGTCCAACTGGAATCCGGCCAAGACCTTCTGACGTTTGAAGACATCACTGACCGCAAATGGCTTGAATCGGAGCTCAAAGAGAGTCAAGAGCGGTACGGAGAGCTGTACGGCGAATTCAGAAAGCGTGAGGAGCTGTTCCAATCCCTTCTCAATTCGTCGGCCGATGCTATCGCGATTTACGATTTGCAGGGACGCGCGAAATATGTGAATCCATCGTTTACTCGTATGTTCGGATGGGAGCTGGAGGAGATCGAAGGGGAACGGATACCGTTTCTTCCCGATTCCGAACGAGAAGCCACAAACGCGGCCATGGGAAACGTGGTTCACGAGGGCATGCCTCTCAGCAGCTTTGAGACCAAACGATATACCAAGGACGGACGCGTGCTGGATATCAGTATGAATGCGTCCCGCTACCTCGATGAACGGGGCTGTCCCGCACGAATGCTCGTCATCCTCAGAGACATCACGGCGAGCGAGAGAGAGAGGGAGCGACAGTCGAAACTGGTCGAGGAAATCAAAAAGTTCGCCTACATCGTTTCTCACGATTTGCGCACTCCATTGGCCAACCTGGGTGGCTTCTGCAACGAGCTCAAACTCGCGCTGGAAATTTTTCAGCCCATAATTGAGAGAGCCTTGCTCTCATTGGATGATGAAGAGAAATCAAGGGTCACACGTGCGCTTCGTATCGATGTTCCTGAATCTTTGGAGTTCATCGATTCCTCTCTCGCTCGCATGGAGAGCCTTATTGGCGCAATTCTCGAGTTGTCTCGAACGGATTGTCGAGACCTTCACTTCGAACCCCTGGACATGAATGAACTGATACAAGGAACGCTGAACATTCTCGGCCATCAGATAAAGCATCTCGGAGTGAATATCGTTGTCGGCCGCCTGCCGGAAACCGTAGCCGACCGGGCATCGATGGAGCAGATAGTGGGCAATCTTCTCGGCAATGCCATCAAGTACCTCGACCCTGAACGTCCGGGCCGGATAGGGATTACCGGTTATCACTTTCCCGATGAGAATGTCTTTGTCATTCGTGACAACGGGTGCGGAATCGAACGGTCCCATCTGACACGTATATTCCAGGCGTTCCAGCGGATCGGCAAACAAGACACGAGAGGCGAGGGCATGGGCCTGGCCCACGTGAGGACACTCGTGCGACGCCACGGGGGACGCATCTGGTGTGAGTCCAAGTCGGGAGTCGGATCGACATTCACCTTTACCGTTTCAAATGACCTTGTTGGAGACACGGAGAATGCTCGAGGTACCGCCGGTGACAACTCCCGGAGCTGAAGGCGATCCGGCTGTACTTCGGAACGGGTCAATGGCATCGTCGCGATCGGCGAGGGAAGCAAGGCCCCGGATCACCTCCTCCGCGAGGGAGGTGGCACTGGATGGCGGGGGACATCCCCGCGTCCGGGGTCACACGAGACCTGAACCGTCCTGCAGCAAAAGGACGCAGAGGGTCTTGGGCCCGTGAAGGCCAATGAAGCAACGGAAGACATCCAGGTGATAGCACGCAAAAGGTCGGATGCGGCAGATGACCTCACCGGGTGCAACCAGAGTGGCTGCAATCCGGTGATGACGAAACCCGTCAATGATCAATAATTCACCGAATCGGCCGGACGGTTCGGACAGCTTCTACCGGATGTCAATCTGCCCACAGGAGCACAGGATATGCCTCAATCACAACCTACCCGTATTCTCTACATGGAAGACGACCGGGGATCAGCGCTCCTCTTTCAGGAGCGATTGAACCGTGCCGGCTATACCGTTGACCTTGCCGCGGACGGGCGGAAGGGACTCGCAGCCTGCAAATCAGGTTCGTACAATGTGGTGTGCGTGGACCATCACATGCCGGGGCTAACCGGGCTTGACGTGATTCGCACGCTTTCCGCCGAGGGTGCGTTGCCCCCTACGATCATGCTCTCCGGCGCGGGAGACGCGGCCGTGGCAGTGGAAGCCATGAAGCTGGGGGCATGCGATTATATCGTCAAGGATGCCCGGAACAACTATCTCGAGCTGATTCCTGACGTGATCCAGGCGGTACTGGAAAAGCAGCGCCTCATCGGAGAAAAACGCCGTGCAGAGGAAGCGCTGCAAAAAGCCCACGATGAGTTGGAAAAACAGGTGAAGGAACGAACAGCAGAGCTGGAAAAAAGCAACGAAGAGCTCCGGAAGACGATCAGTCAGCGGGAGCGTGCGGAGACGAAGAACAGGCGACAACACAAATTCCTCAACCACGTCCTGGAATCGCTGACTCATCCATTCTACATTGTCGACGCCAATGATTACCGAATCATCAGGGCCAATTCCGCCTCCGGACTCACCGACTTGTCCGGAGCGCCAACCTGCTACTCCCTTACTCACCATCGGGATGAGCCATGCTCTTCCGCTGAACATCCCTGCCCGCTGGAGGAAGTGAAGAAAAGAAAAGAGCCTACGACAATGGAGCACGTTCACTACGATGAGATCGGAAACCAGAGAGTTGTTGAGATTCACGCGCATCCAATCTTCGACCGCGACGGAAAAGTAGCGTACCTCATAGAATACTCCCTCGACATCACCGAACGCAGGCAGTCTGAAGAGGCCTTAAGAGAACTATTGGAGACGTCGGCGAATATCGTTCAGAGCATCCCCTCGGGGCTGCTCATCTACCAGTATCAGGCGCCGGGCGAGCTGTTTCTCGTGAATGCCAATCGAGAGGCCGCCCGCCTCACTGGAATAGCCGCGGATGAATGGCGGGGCCACGAACTGGATGAGATGTGGCCCGACGCCCGTACACAAGGTCTTATGGAAGCTTTTTTGCGAACCATGGAAACGGGCGAGATCTTTAGGCGAGAGGACGGGATTTTCAAGAAAGATGAAGTCGAAAGGTTTTTCAGAATCAGGGCGTTCCGCATGCCGGGCAGCATGCTGGGTGTCTCCTTTGAGGACGTCACCGAGTTGAAAGAGCTGGAACACCGGGTCCGGCAACGCGAAGTCGATGGAACGCCCACAGGGTCGACGTAGTTCACGAAGGGACTGAGGAGACTTTGATCGACGCGATTGTCTCATTGCGTTGCAGCATGAGGCTCTGCAAGCACTCTCGGAGACCGCCATCTCGGTCGCTGTTTGCGATCCCTCGATGCAACAACTGAATGGACGGGACGTCCCGAGGGCGGTCAAGGAGTTCCGGCAGGAAAAAGGGCGCTCAAAGCCACCGTTCGGCTTGATCTCTCATTCAGGACACGAGGACACGATCAGTGGTCCACCTTGTGGATCTGGTTGGGGAGACGCCCGCTGATGCACCAGGATTACGTTAAATCGTTTAAAATCTCACCCACCTGGCCGAAGCTACTCTTGAATGAGCAGTGAGCACCGGGTCCTTTGAATGTCCCGGCGCGTTCACACGTCTCTCGGTGAGGAGAAGCATATGACCCTATTAAGGGCCGTTCGGATTCTTTGTATGGAAGACGATGCAGGAACCGCTCGGCTGCTTCAGAAGAGCTTGAGTCGCGCAGGGTACGTCGTAGACCTTGCCGCGGATGGAGAACAAGGTCTTGCGATGTATGAGGCGGGGTCTTACGACGTGGTATGCGTGGACCACAAAATGCCTGGGAAAAGTGGGCTTGAAGTGATTCGAGCCCTCTCCGCTCGAGGCACACTTCCCCCTACCATCATGGTGACGGGAGAGGGCGACGAAGCCGTCGCAGTGGAAGCCATGACGCTTGGGGCAAGTGACTATATCATCAAGGATGCCCAGAACCGGTACCTCGAACTGATGCCCTCCGGTATAGAACGCGCTCTGGAAAAAGATCACGTGCTGCAGGAAAAGCGACAAGCGGAAGAAGCATTGAAACGGGCGCACAATGAACTTGAAAGACGGGTTGAACAGCGCACCGCACAGCTTGCAAAAGCCATGGAGGAACTGCGCCGTGAGATTGCCGTGCGGACCCAGGCGGAGGCGGGAATCCGGCGACAAAATGAGTTTCTCGACTCTGTCCTCGAATCGTTGACTCATCCCTTCTACGTTATCGACGCGAATGACTACACGATCGTCAAGGCCAATTCAGCCTCAGATCTCAATCCCTTGACCGGAGAGTCGACGTGCTACTCGCTCACTCATCAACGAGATGAACCCTGCGCTTATCCTGAATGCCCCTGCCCTCTCGAAAAAGTGAAGCGAGGGAAAAAACCGGTACAGGTCGAGCACGTTCATTACGACCAGAAGGGAAAGCCCCGCTATGTTGAGATTCACGCGTATCCGATTTTCGACCCGGAGGGGAAGGTAACGCAGGTGATAGAATACGCGCTCGACATCACCGATCGCAAAGACGCGGAGTGCGCCCTGAGAGAAAGCGAAGAACGGTTCAGGACCATCTTCGAATCCGCGAGCGATTGCATATACGTAAAGGACCCTTCAGGCAGGTACTCGCTCGTCAATCCGGCCATGAGCGCTCTTCTGAGTTTGCCCGCATCGAGTATCGTCGGAAAAACGGACGAGGAGCTCTTGGGCAGGGAGGCCGCAGAGCACTCGCGAGACACGGAAACACGAGTGTTGGCCGGTGAAATCGTCGAGGAAGAGCATACCAGCCTCATTCAAGGATTCCCCGCAACGCTGCTCCGCACAACCATTCCACTGCGCAACGCTGACGGCAACGTCGTCGCTATTTGCGGTGTTTGCCGTAACATCACGGACCGTAAACAGAGTACGGCATTCTTGCAGTCCGTGGGAAGCGAATATCATTCGACGGCCATGTGCGCCGTACTGGCTGAAGCCCGCCTCGTAGCCCAGAACCATAGCATTGTTCTGCTTACCGGCGAAAGTGGGAGTGGAAAGGATTACCTCGCAGAGTACATCCACCGCCATTCTCTACGCTCGGGCGGCCCGTTTTTCTCCATCAATTGCGCCGCGGTTCCCCCCGAATTGGCGGAATCGGAGCTCTTCGGCCACGAGGCGGGTGCGTTCACCGGGGCAGCCCGACGAAAAAGAGGACTGCTCGAAATGGCCGAGGGAGGAACCCTCTTGTTGAACGAGATCTCAGAGCTGCCTCTCCCTCTTCAAGCCAAATTGCTGACCTTCCTCGACACCCGACAATTCACTCGCGTGGGAGCAGAGAGAGCCACAACGGTGAACGCCAGGCTGATTGCAGCCACAAACAGGAATCTCGACAAGCAGGTCTCCCAGGGCCGCTTCCGACGCGATCTGTTCTATCGCTTGAACGTGTTTTCCATAAGAGTCCCC
>JARRRG010000361.1:0-3802 GCA_037380965.1 Deltaproteobacteria bacterium | reverse complement strand
GTGCAGTCGCGCGTGCACCGCTGACATCAATATGGTGGAGGTATCGAATCAGCTCATCGATTTCGCGCGCCGGGAGGCCCAAAATGCCTGATGCCGCTGGAAGTCGGTCCGATCTCCTGAACAGAGTGTTCTATCGGCCTGAGCTCGCCAGGATATTGAGCGTCGACAAGCTTACGGACGCTGAGGCGTTGTTTGATGTCGAGATGTCCGGCGGACGTCCCCTCGAACACGGACCGGGGCAATTCGTCCAGGTTTCCGTTTTCGGCCATGGGGAGGCACCCATATCGATCTGTTCCTCGCCGACTCGCGCGGGCGCGTTTGAACTGTGCGTTCGAGCTGTTGGGAATGTGAGCCGGGGCATGCATGAGCTGTCCGCAGGAGATTGGCTGGGGATCAGGGGCCCGTACGGGCACGGTTTTCCGGTTGACGAAATGAAAGGTCACGACCTCCTCATGATAGCAGGAGGAATCGGGGTGGCGCCCCTGCGATCTCTCGTCAACTACGTCCGCGACAAGCGCGAGGACTACCGGCGGCTGATTGTCGTTTACGGAGCGCGGGATCCCTCCGCCATACTGTTCAAAAACGAAGTTCAGGGCTGGATTGATGATCCTGAGATCGAAACGTACCTCACCGTGGATAAAGCCGATGACACGTGGAAGGGGCGGACCGGCGTCATAACCACACCGCTGAGAGAGATCGACCTCGATCCGATCGACCGCCTCATTGCCGCGGTGGTGGGTCCCCCGGTGATGTACCGCTTTGTAGCGATGGAGCTGTTCAAGAAAGGCATGGATGCCCATAACATCTTTTTTTCTCTCGAAAGGCACTTCAAATGCGGCATTGGCAAATGCGGTCACTGCCAGCTCAACGACCTGTATGTATGCCAGGATGGGCCCGTGTTCCGCTATTCACACCTGCTCGGCCGTTCGGAAGCGATTGAAGTCTGGGCTCCCGAGCCGGATCAGGACTGACGGGGAGCAAAGGGAATGCCATGATGACAGGAAGAGCAAAACCTCGCATAGCCCTGTTCGACTTCGCGTGCTGCGAAGGATGCCAATTGACCGTTCTCGAGCTTGGGGAGAAGCTTCTCGAGCTGCTTGAGCACGTCGAGGTTGTGGCCTGGCGCGAAGTGATGACCGGGGCGAGCGATACCTACGACATTGCATTTTGTGAGGGAAGCGTCACGCGGAAGCAGGACATCGAACGAATCGAACGCATCCGTAAGAACGCGGACATTCTCGTTTCACTGGGTTCCTGTGCCAGCATCGGTTGCCATAACGCCCTGAAAAACAGGTGGCCCATGAAAGAGACGCTGGAGCTCGTGTACGGCTCTGAGGCCGCCAATTTTGATACCATTCACGCGCGGCCCATTACCGCGGTGGTACCCGTCGATTATCAAATACACGGATGCCCGCTCAGCCTCCCGGAATTTGTTACCGTATTCAAACATATCCTCGCGGGGATGGAGTACTTGCCTCCCAATCAGCCCGTATGCGTCGAGTGTAAGCTCAACGACAATTTGTGCGTGTATGAAAAGGGTATTGTCTGCCTGGGCCCGGTGACGCGATGCGGATGCAATGCCATTTGCACCAGTTACGGAGACGCGTGCCAGGGATGTCGAGGCTTGATGGACGAAGCGAACCTGCAGGCCGCGGTCAAGGCGCTCACCAGTGACCGGCTTCACCCTATCCTCGCTAAGGTGGCCCGAAAATACGACTATACGGAAGCCGAGATTCGCGACCGGTTCGCGGTGTACAACAATTGGCCGGAATTGCATCTAGAGGAGAGTCCCGCCGATGCCGAATGACATGAATATCAAAGTCCACCACCTGACGCGCGTCGAAGGTCACGGTGACATCGTTGTCGAGATCAGAGATGGACGGCTGATGGAGGCAAGATTCTCGATAGTCGAGGCCCCACGGCTCTTCGAGGCGTTCCTGCGCGGCCTGCACTATGACGAAGTCACCCACATTGCTCCCCGGATCTGCGGAATTTGCTCGGTGAGCCACAAGAGCGCTGCTTTGAAGGCCACAGAAGCCGCGCTCGGCGTCGAGGTCTCGAATCAGACGGAGCTCCTGCGACGGGTGGCGTTTCATGGCGAACTGATCGGCAGCCACATCCTCCACGTCTATTTTCTCGCGGCCCCTGATTTCTTCGGCGTGCCCAGCGTAATTCCCCTGGCCGAGTCGCAGCCGGAGGTCGTAGCTCGCGCGATGCGAATGATAAAATTGGCGTACGATCTTTGTGAAGTGATTGCAGGCCGACATACTCATCCCGTGGCCATGACTGTCGGAGGGTTCAGATTCATTCACTCGGAGAGCAAGTTGCGGGCAATGAGGCGTGAACTGGAAGAGGGGATCGCCGATCTGAAGGCCACCGTCCAGCTCTTCAAGACAATCAGCATCCCTCAATTCGAACGTGAAACCGAATTTGTTTCACTCCATCATCCCGATCATTACGCGTTGTACGACGGGGACCTCTGCTCGAGTGCGGGCGACGCGGCAGAGGTGGCCCGATATCGCGAAATCATCCAGGAATACGTGGTCCCCTTTTCCACCGCCAAACACGCGCGGTGGCACGATCGACACTACATGGTCGGGGCACTCGCCCGTGTCAACAACAACTTTGACCAGCTCAACCCCATTGCCAAGGAAGCAGCTCACGATCTCGGGTTAAAGGTTCCGTGTTGGAATCCCTTCATGAATACCGTGGCCCAGATCGTCGAATGCGCCCATTCCATAAAGGAGAGCATCGATCTCATCGATACGATCCTCGAACGCGGCATCAGAGCCGAAGACGAGCAGGTCACGGTGAGCGTCGGCGCGGGTCGTGCCGTCGGAGCGGTTGAGGCTCCCCGGGGCCTCCTGTTCCACGAGTATGAGTATGACAACGACGGAACATGCCTGGCCGCGAACCACGTAATTCCCACCGCTCAGAATCTTGCCAACCTCGAGGCGGACCTGCACAAATTCGTCCCCCTGATCGTCGACGGTGATAAGGATTCAGTTACTCATCAATTGGAGATGCTCGTTCGAGCGTACGATCCCTGTATCTCATGCTCGACTCACATACTGAAAGTCAATTCCGGGTAGCGTGCGTGAGGTGGCGGCTGAACGCCTCGTTTGTCGAATCTCACGTGAGGCTCTTTCCGGAGACGATCTCCTGCAATCGGAGCGCGTCCCGGGCCGCATACCCGTTTTGATCGTTGTCAAAGTAGCAGTAGATTTCCTTCCCCGCGCCGGACCACCGCGAGAACTCTCTTGCCCACCCTGTCAGGACCTCGGTGTCGTACTGTCCCTGATAACGAGGCCCCGGACCGTGTAACCGCACATAGACGAAGTCCGCGGTCACGTCCTTGGGGGAGAGACGTTGATCAAAATCATAGATGCAGAATGCGACTCCACGCCTTGTTAACGCGTCATTCACACGGGAATGAAACCAGCTCTCATCGCGAAACTCGAAGGCAAATCGGTACCCGTCGGGTAACGCGTCGAGAAAAGAGGTGAGCCGGTCGACGTTGCAGTGCCACCTTGGCGGTAACTGGAAGAGAATCGGCCCCAGTTTGTCCCCGAGCTTATCGATCCTGCTCAAGAACCGGGACAAGCCCTCCTCCGGATCTTTGAGCTTTTTCATGTGGGTGATGTAGCGGCTTGCCTTGGCCGCGAAAATGAAGTTTCCCGGCACCGTGTCCCGCCACTCGACCAGGGTTTTCTCCTTGGGCAACTGATAAAATGAATTGTTGATTTCCGTGGTATGAAAATGCTCCGTATAGTATCCCAGAAAATCTCTTGGACCCATCTTT
>JARRRG010000360.1:0-6206 GCA_037380965.1 Deltaproteobacteria bacterium | reverse complement strand
GCACGCGGCCGATCAGGTGCAACGTCAGACTGTGCCTGCAAGCCATCTGGTAGTGGGACTGGAATGTGGGGGATCGGACGCGTTTTCCGGAATCACGGCAAATCCGGCGCTCGGAGTTGCGGTCGATCTGGCTGTTCGTAGCGGAGGCACGGCCATTCTGAGCGAGACCCCGGAGATCTACGGCGCGGAGCATCTCCTTACACGGCGGGCGGTCAGTCGGGATGTGGGAAAAAAGCTGATCGACAGAATCCGATGGTGGGAGGAGTATACGGCCAAGAACGGAGCTGAAATCGACAACAACCCCTCTCCCGGTAACAAGGCCGGTGGACTGACCACCATCCTTGAGAAGTCCCTCGGTGCAGTGGCCAAAGGCGGCTCAACCAACCTCGTGGAGGTATATCGGTACGCGGAGCCCGTTGGAGCAACGGGCCTGGTTTTCATGGACACGCCCGGCAACGACGCGGTCTCCATAACCGGCATGATCGCTGGGGGCGCCACCGTTGTCTGTTTTACCACGGGGCGAGGCAGTGTGTACGGCTGCAAACCGGTTCCCAGTATCAAGCTGGCTACCAACAGCGCCATGTACCACCACATGAGCGAGGACATGGACCTCAACTGTGGGTCCATAGTGGACGGAACGGCAACCATCGAGGAGACGGGCCGGGCCATATTCGATCTGATGCTGGAGACCGCATCCGGCAAGAGAACCAGGAGCGAGCTCCTCGTGCGCACTCGGTCGCCCGCGGTTATTTCGGTGTGGAATTTGCCCGGCATCTCTTCCGGCACTCCCTTTCGAAGTATGAGATTCCTTCCGGGTATTCCTCCACTTCCTCCCTGCAGACCGTAAGGTGCCGAGGCACGGCGCTCGGATAACACCGTGACCTCCGCGTCCTCCAGCAGCTCGATTTCCCGTACCAGACCGTCACCGCCTTTGGTGCGCCCTTTTCCGCCGGTGCCCTGGCGCACCGAATATTCCCTGAGAAGAAAAGGATAGTTGTATTCCAGGGCCTCCACCGGGGTGTTCAGGGTATTGGTCATGTGAGAGTGCACGGCACTTTCCCCGTCGTGCACGGCCGACGCGCCCATCCCGCCGCCCAGGGTTTCGTAATACGCGAAAGAGCGGTTGTAACGGCGATCGAAGCCGCCAATGGTAATGTTGTTCATCGTTCCCTGGCTCGCGGCCGGTATCTTGTCCGGAACAGCTTTGGCCAATGCACCCAGGATCGTATCCACGATGCGCTGAGACGTCTCGACGTTTCCGCCGGCAACGGCCGCGGGAAATCGGGCGTCCACGATCGTTCCTTTCCGGGTGACAACCTGAATCGGTCGGATGCAACCGGCATTGGTGGCGACATCTTCCTCGATCAGGGACCGAAAGACATAAAGCGCCGCGGACAGGGTAATGGCTCTGACCGCATTGAGGCTGCCCTTGACCTGATCACCCGATTCGGAGAAATCGAGGTGAGCGGTATCTTGCTTGATTGTCAGGCGGACCCGGATCGGAACAGGCTCCATGGTGATACCATCGTTGTCAAGGAAGTCTTCGAAATCGTAAACCCCTTCCGGAATGGCCTGAATAGCCGCGCGGGTCACCGCTTCGCTATGATCCATCAAAGCACGGGAGTAGAAAAGGGTCGTATCGAGCCCGTACTTCTCGATAATCTCATTTGTCCGACGGATCCCGGTGACGTTGGCCATGATCTGCGCCTTGAAATCTCCTTCTCGTTCCGTTGGCGTACGGACGTTGTTGAGAATGTAACGACGGAGGGATTGATCGATCTCTCCGCGTTCAACCAGCTTCAGCGGAGGAATGATGACTCCCTCCTGAAAAAGTGAACGGGAAAGGGGCATGGAACCCGCGGTCATGCCGCCGATGTCCGCATGGTGAGCCCGATTGGCCACATAAAAGGCAAGATCGCCGAAGAATACCGGCGCCACGAGGGTGACATCGGGCAGGTGTGTGCCTCCCTTGAAGGGATCGTTGAGAACGACCATGTCGCCGTCACGCATTTCCGCCGCATCGATGGCAGCCTTCACGGAAAGAGGCATGGACCCGAGATGAACCGGGATATGAGCCGCCTGCGCGACCATTTCTCCCGTCCTGTCGAAGATCGCGCAGGAAAAATCCCGGCGTTCCTTGATGTTCGGCGAAAAGCTGGTACGCATCAGGGTCATGCCCATCTCTTCGGCGATAGAAGAGAACCGGTTCTTGAATACTTCAACGAGTATCGGATTAACGTTCATGACGCGTCTCTTTCGCTGCAGCCCGGCAGCGGTGCACTCTATTCCACCCGGGGACCGAAGCACCGGGACATCGGGAACTCGGACCCAATTCTCCTAACTCCTCACGATGGCGGCATGATCGTCAGGACAAGATTGCCGTATCGGTCAACGAGGACCTCCGCGTAAGGCGGCACAACGGTTGTCGAGGAATATTCCACGATGATGGACGGGCCCGGAATCCGGTTGCCCTCGAGAAGCGCTTTGCGATCGAAGATCCGGGTGGGCATCGCTTGCCCATCGAAGACAACACCGCGTTCTCCAAGCAGGGCCTCGGGGGGTGGTTCTCCGCCCGTTTCGGGCATCCGGTCGAATCCTGGTTTGTGCGGCTCACCTCGTGCCCGGACACGCAGATTGACGATCTGGACCGGCCGGTCGTTCCGGTAGCCGTACGTTTTTTCGTGTAGTCCGTGAAAGGCTTCGATAAGATCCTCCGAAAACGGAGTTATGATCTCATAGGACTGACCCTCGTACCGCATGTCGAGGAACCGCTCGAGCACCACTCGCTCACGATCGATGCCTTCGGTAATCAGCTCTTCGGTTCCTCTTGTCTCCAAGGGGTGAAAGCGTGATTTCAGGGTGCTCAAATCGGCCTCTTCGGCCCCGAGCATGACGGTGAGAGAGTAATCTTTGATCACATCGGCCATGAGCATTCCCATCGCCGACAGGATGCCCGGATTCTTGGGGACAATCACCCGGGGGATGTTCAGATTCCGGGCGAGGTATGCGGCATGAAGGCCTCCGGCTCCGCCAAAAGCGAGAAGCGCGAACTCACGTGGATCGAAGCCGCGTTCCACTGAAATCACCCGGATGGCCCGTTCCATGTTTGCGTTGGCCACCGTGAGGATGCCTTCGGCCAGCTCTTCCGGGCTCATGGACAGCGACTTTGCCATGCGGTCAAAGGGCTCCTCCAACCGCTCCGGATGCAGACTCATCTCGCCACCCAGGAAATTCTCCGGGACAAGACGGCCGAGAAACAGATTCGCGTCCGTCACGGTGATGCGATCCCCTTTGCCGTAGCAAATGGGGCCCGGGTCCGCGCCCGCGCTTTCCGGCCCTACGTTCAGCGAGCCTCCGGAATCCAATTCGGCAATGGATCCTCCGCCCGCGCCCACCGTATGGATATCGATCATCGGTGTTTTTACGGGGTAACCTGAGATCTCGGCCTCGAGGGTCATGGACAAGGCCCCCTCGATCAGGGACACGTCCGTGGACGTTCCACCCATATCGAAGGTGATCAGTTTGGTGAATCCTGCTCGGCGACCGATCTCATAAGCGCCCACCACTCCACCCGCGGGACCGGAAAGAATCGTGCGCACCGGTTCGGTCATGGCGGTTTCGGCTGATATGCTCCCTCCGTTTGATTGCATGATCCGCAGGCTGTCGCCTCTTTCCAGCCGTTCCTGAAGGTACGAAATATAGCGGTGCATTTTGGGACTTACATAGGCGTTGATAACCGTGGTGGAAGTGCGCTCGAATTCACGGAATTCGGAAAGGATCTCGTGAGAGAGTGAAACCGGAACCCCGAGCCGGGCAACATGGTCTGCCATCTGCTTCTCGTGAACAGGATTGGCAAACGCAAACAGAAACGATACCGCAACCGATTCAACTTCCAGGGCTCTCAGGTCTTCCACAACTCTGCGGGCACTCACATGATCAAATGGCTCGTACTCCTCGCCCGTGTTCAGAATCCGGCCCGGAACCGCCAGGCACAGCCGCGGCGGCACGATGGGAGACTCGCGGCGATAGCACAGGTCATAAAGCCGGGATCGATTCTGACGCCCTATGGCCATGATATCCGTGAAACCCGTGTTGGTGATCAGCGCGGTTCGTACGCCTTTGCGCTCCAGGATAGCGTTGGTGGCCACGGTGGACCCGTGCACGATCCGCCGCGATCCTTCACCGGAAATCGCGGTCAGCCCTTCAACTACGGCCTCGGCAGGGTTGCCTGGAGTTGACAGAAGCTTATAAACCTTCCATGTCACGCCGTCCTGGTAGATCAGATCGGTAAACGTCCCCCCGGTGTCTACCCCGATGATGCGCATGGGTCGGCCCCTCTTGGAAGTAATGAAAGACACTGTAACGCGTGTGTCGGGTTTTGCAAAGTCGTACGGTGATGGAGCTCCAAATGGGCACGCGCGTGATCTCCTGTGTCGGAGATTCAGCAGCCGAGGCGTTGGCCCTCCGGACTCCACGTGTTCTTCCCGCTGCAAACTGGTATGGTATGGGGTATTTCACGGAAAAGAAACAGGTAATCTCCCTCTGTCACAGATGTTCGCGCCAGCGAGAGCTCGCTCGCATTTCCCACGGTACCGTCTGACGAGGGTGCAATGCGCTCGCTGTTTCGGGTCTTCCGGCAGATCAGGTGATTCAAACAGACGGATGTGTCGAAAGGATGCGGTGATTGTCAGCGCGGGTCTGACAGGCTGGCGATCACAGGAGATCGCCCGGGTGCGGGCCGCGTGAATATCGTCATCATCCGAAAGGAGTCGAGCGGGGGATGTCACGGCTCCGGACCGGCGGCCTGATGCGAGGGGTTGCTCTTGCGCAACGGACAGCCTCGGGTCAATCGAGTCGCCGGAAGACGATTTGCTATTTAGTCAACACTGCCAGGAAGAGGAATCTTCCCCCCCATCGCAGATACGTGAACCAGTAAACCATATCCGTTAAAGACACGCGTCCGTCGCATGCAGCGATTGGAGGCGGGCGAACGATCCGAAGGGATCTATCAACAAGGAGGGAAGTCTCATGCGAAAGGTAGTCCTTGTCCTGCTGGCTCTGACGCTCATAATCCCGTTGGGCGCCGGTAACTTGAAGGCCGCTGACAAAGAAGTGAAAATCGGCGTGATCTTTCCCCATTGACATTCCTATGGCAGCGTGGGAGGGGATTCCGGGACTCAAGGGAGCCAAGATCAAATTGCTCTTCGCAGACCATCGCTCCGATCCCGCACGAGGCGCGGACTTGGCCAAGGGCCTCATCAAGGACCAAAAAGTCGCCGGCATTCTCGGATGCTACAATTCTTCGGTCACGAAGAGCGTCAGCACCGTCTGCGAACGTTTCGGCGTACCCATGATCAATTCCAATTCCACCTCTCCCCCACTGACAACGCGGGGATTCAAATGGTTCTGGCGCACAACCCCGAATAACATCACCTTTACCCACGACTTTTACCGTTTTCTCAAGGGCCTGACCGAGGGCAAGGTGAAAAAGCTGGGCAAGGTTCCCATGGCCGACATCAAGAACGTAGCCATAGCCGGCGAAGAAACCGAATTCGGTTCCACCGGCCTGGAAGTGCTGGAGAAACTAGCGCCCAAATACGGGTTCACGGTGGTCAAGGCCATCAAATATCCTCACCAGGCGCCGGACCTGACAAGCGAAGTGCAATCGATCCGGGCATCCAAGCCTGGTGTGGTGGCGCTGGTGCCGTACATTTCCGACGCGCTGCTCTACATGCGTACCTTCAAGAGCCAGAGATTCAGCCCCAACATCATATGGGGGCAGGATGCCGGCACAGTGCAGCCCGAATTTGCCAAGAACCTGCAAAAAGATGCCGTGGGTGTGCTGACCCGTACCGTGTTTGTGGCAAAGATCACGGACGTCAAACCTGTGGCCAAACAGATTAACGACCTGTTCAAAAAGAAAAGTGGTGAAGATTTCAGTGGAACTTCGGCCCGAGCCTTTACCGGCCTGCAAGCCTGGGCGTACGTGCTGAATAAGGCCAAATCCACCAAACCCAAAGCCATCCAGGCCGCGGCCAACGCTATTGAAATCCCGGGCAAGGAACTGATCATGCCCTGGAAAGGGATAAAGTTCGGCGGCGAGCAAAAAGGCGAAATGGGTCAAAACATATGGGGCTCCGGCATGATCGGTCAGTGGCAGGTTGGCAAGGGGGAGACGGTTCCTCATCTCGAGGCGGTCTACCCGT
>JARRRG010000359.1:0-3810 GCA_037380965.1 Deltaproteobacteria bacterium | reverse complement strand
CGATCGTGTGCGTGTTTTTCGACATTCTCAAAGGGGCCGGTCCCCGGATGGTATCCCACCTCCCCTGCTCTCGGGTTTCCGGAAAACCGCTCTTGACTTTGTTGCCTTCGATCCATGATACTCCGTCCATTCTCACCGAAAAGGGATTCAATGATCAACCTCCATCAATCGGTGGACGAGTCTGTTCGCGCACTTCAGGAGAAGAGCACCGTCAGTCCGGACGTAGCCGTGATTCTCGGCACCGGGCTGGGAGGACTAGGAGAGAGCATCAATGGGATCGGACGAGTCCCGTACAACCAGATTCCCCATTTTCCTAAGCTACGGTAACGGGACATAAGGGGGACCTGGTCTTTGGTACCCTTGCCGGTTGCAACCTGGTGGTGATGCAGGGTCGACTCCATTATTACGAGGGCTATTCGTTGCAACAGACGACGTTCCCGGTGCGGGTAATGCGTGGACTTGGAGCGGAGATTCTCGTCATCAACAGTGCTGCCGGAGGACTCAATCCTCACTTTTGCACAGGCGATATCATGGCGGTAATGGATCACCTTAATCTTATCGGAGCAAACCCCATGAGAGGAGTAACCGATGAGCGTCTGGGCGATCGCTTTCCCGACATGAGTCGACCATACGACGAGGAGCTTATTCGATTCGCGGGCGACGCGGCTATGGACCTGAAGATCCCGATGCAGCACGGGATCTACGCCGCGGTTTCCGGACCGAGCTTGGAGACGCAAGCCGAAACGAGAATGCTCAGGATGCTGGGCGCTGATGCAGTGGGGATGAGCACCGCTCCTGAGACGATCGTGGCCGCATCCATTGGATTCAGAACCCTCGCGCTCGTCGCGATCACGAATGTGAATCTTCCCGGCGCAATGAAACCGGTTTCCGTGGAACAGGTGATAGCCAATGCAGGTCTCGCTGCTCCCAAGCTTGCTGCGATACTCGAAGGCACATTGCAGCGCGTGACGAACCGCAATCAGACGCGTGCTCCCTAGAACCTTTCCGGGACTTCGCAGTCGTTTCCCTATCCGGGAAACCAGCACTGCTCGGGCCCGGCACGTCCGGAAAATGGATCAGGCCGACTCTTTCGCGGGGAACGGCCATCACGCGTGCACGTTGCTGCTCTCGCGGTGCCGCCGGTTCTCACGACCGCTCGATTGCCGGTCGTCGCGCATCTTTTCGGGCGGAGTTGTGGACTCACTGACAAGACAATCATGACGCCATCATTCAGCAATGCTGACATTGTTCTCGTAAACGGTCTCATCCTCGCGGATCCCGCGTCGCCGCAGGTGGCGCGGCATGGCAGAACCGTAATCTCCGGGAGCAGACTCCTCAGGGTCAACGAGCCGTGCTCCGATCCGTTGCCTGCCGGGACCGTAATAGACTGCTCGGGTTGCTTGATTCTGCCCGGACTGGTCAATGCGCACGTTCACGGAGCTATGAGCCTTCTGCGGGGTCTGGCCGATGATCTGCCTCTCGATACCTGGCTCAACGACTACATGTTTCCCGCGGAAGCAAAATTTGCCGGGCCTGAATTTGTCAGGCTTGGGACCCAGCTATCGGCATTGGAAATGGCCCTTGGGGGTATCACGACATGCGCGGACGCATATTTTTACATGGAGCACGCTGCGCGGGCGGTTTGTGAGGTAGGGATCCGCGGGGTGATCGCCCAGGGGATTCTCGATGTGCCGGCGCCGGACGCGCCCTCGGCCGGTGACTGGAAAAGGAGGGTCGGGACCTTTTTCTCCGCTTTTCCGGATGACGATCTGGTGACGCCGGCTCTTTTCTGTCACTCTCCGTACCTGTGCGGTCCTGACACCTTGAGAGAGGCGGCCGAGTTGTCCCGCAAGCGGAGTGTGCCTTTCTTTTCACATGTGTCTGAGACTGCGTGGGAGGTCAATGAGTTGAGAAATCGGTACCAGTGTGGTCCGGTGGCTCATCTCAAGGATGTCGGCATCCTGGGCAAGGACTTCATTGCCGTGCATGTGACTCATGTGTCTGATGCGGAGATGGATATGCTTGCCGAATCCCGGACCGGCGTGGTTCATTGCCCGGAGGCCAATATGAAGCTCGGTTCCGGCGCGGCGCCGGTGTCGGGATTGTTGCAGCGCGGCGTCATTGTGGGGATCGGGACCGATGGCCCGGCGAGCAACAACAATCTGGATCTCTTTGAGGAGATGCGGTCCGCCTCTCTTCTCGCCAAGGTGATTTCCGGCAATCCCGAGGCATTGGACGCCCGGACCGTCCTGCGGATGGCCACTATCGACGGAGCCGCACTCCTCGGGCTTGACGATCGAACAGGATCCCTTGCGCCGGGCAAGTTCGCGGACCTGGTGATCCTTGATCTGAACCGTCCTCATTTGACCCCCGCGTACGATCTCATATCTCATCTGGTATATTCGGCAAAGGGATCGGATGTTCGCGATCTTATCGTGAACGGGAAAGTGATCGTGGACCACGGTCGGATCACCACTATCGATGAAGAAGCGCTCAAGGCCGCGGTGAGGAAATTTGCCGAACGGATTCGCTCGGATATGGGCGTCGGTAAACCCCTGGGAGCTGAGGTGGAAGATTAAGAGATGTCCGAAAAGATCACCTACAAGGATGCAGGCGTGGACGTGGAACTGGCCGATCGGGTCATAGAATCCGCGGCGGAGCGGATACGGTCCACGTTCAGAGCGGAGGTCATGGGAAAGTTCGGCGGATTCGCGGCCATGGTCCGGCCCGATTGGAGAAGCTATGAAGATCCGGTTCTCGTTTCGGCCACCGACGGTGTGGGAACCAAACTGAAGATCGCCTTTCTGACGGGTATCCACGACACCGTGGGAATAGACCTTGTGGCCATGAGCGTCAACGACGTTCTGGTAACCGGTGCGGAGCCGCTCTTCTTTCTCGATTATCTTGCCACCGGCGCAATCGAGCCCGCGACCGTGGTCGCGGTGATCGAGGGAGTAGCAAGGGGCTGCCAGGAAGCCGGTTGTTCGCTGATCGGCGGTGAAACTGCGGAAATGCCGGATTTCTACGCAGCCGGAGAATATGATGTGGCCGGCTTCTGTGTCGGGATCGTGGATAGGCCGAAAATTCCGGATAGCTCAAAGATGAGGCCGGGTGACGCGGTCCTGGCCTTGCCTTCGTCGGGTCTTCACTCCAACGGCTTCAGCCTCGTGAGGAAGGTCCTTCTCGAACGCAAGAAATACGAGCTCGAGATCAGAATGGACGATCTGGGAAAGACCCTCGGGGAGGAGCTCCTCACACCGACCACCATCTACGTGAAACCTGTGCTGGACCTGCTCGACAGGGTCACGGTGTCAGGAATCGCCCATATTACGGGCGGCGGCTTTCCCGGGAACATTCCGCGGGTACTTCCGGAGTCATGCGGTGTCACGATCGTCAAAGCTTCGTGGGAGAGCCCGCCAATCTTTGACTTGATGCGGCGGGAAGCAGGTCTTGACGATGAGGAGATGTTTCGCACGTTTAATATGGGAGTGGGCATGGTTGTCATCCTTGCAAGGGCTGAGACGGACGAAGCTCTGAACCTCCTCCGAAATCACGGAGTCCGCGCCTGGATAATCGGTGAAGTGAATGAGCGAGTCGCGGGTGGTGAGGCAATCACGTTCGCGTGACAGGCAACCCCCTGCCAGCGTAGACGTACCTTCGGCGTCCCATGGAACAACGCATCATTATCAGTGCCTGTCTTGCCGGAGTTCGCTCACGCTATGACGGTCACTCGTGCCGTCATCGTTGTCTCGAGGCAATAGCACGTCTCGGCGCGGTTATTCCTGTCTGCCCGGAAATCCTTGGCGGGAT
>JARRRG010000358.1:0-7683 GCA_037380965.1 Deltaproteobacteria bacterium | reverse complement strand
GTTCAATCTTCCTCCCAGCCCAATGAGATCATGGCCCGGCGTCAACCATTTCGGCCACGTCAAATGAAGCCGGGAAGGCTTCCATCACGAATCCGGACCGGTCTTTGTCCCGGCGCCTCAAGCCAACGGGTTGTCAACTCAATTGGCAATCCAACGATATTCTGGGAACCCGGTGTATGTGCCGCGTCAGTTCACAGGCCGCTGCTTCCGATCGTGAGAAGCTCCGGTTCGAGCTGTTTGCCTCAGCGCTTCGAAACCGGCCACGATCTCAAGAAGCTCGGATGTTATGGTCGTCTGTCGTTCTCGATGGTATGTGGCAGAGAGCTCTGCCAGTCGATCCTCGATGTTCCTCTCCGCTCCTTGCATGGCCACGAGTCGGGCTGCATTCTCACTTGCCAGGGATTCCGCCATTGCGCGGTACAATCCCACGAACAGGTACTGCCGAATGAGAAAGGAAAAGAGGAGGTCCCGGTCCATCGTAAAGGTCGGGAGGGTGCGTCCCGGCCAATTTCTTCGATCCAGGGCTTCGAGCCACTTCCGATCGAGAGGAAGGAGCAAGGCGGTACCGGGCTCCGAAGAAGCTTTGGATTCGTGTTTGCTGTAAAAGATCATGACGCGGTCCAGTTTGCGCTGAGATCTCAACTCTTCCAGTTCCATCAAGAGATCCTGCACCAGCGGAGTGATTCCCGATATGCTGCTGGGCACGGCAAAATGCTTCGTCACCTCAAAACCTTCGTCTTCCACGCGACCCAGCACCCGCTCCCCCACGACGAGGACGATGAGATCATGGGGTGAAGGCTCAAGTCTGGAAATTTCGTTGACCGCGTGCGAAGTGATCGATTCGTTGAGGTGTCCGCACATTCCCACGTCAGATCCGACAATGATGCAGGCGGTAACTTGTCTGGGAGCGATCTTTGCGATAATTTCACGACCGGGATGACTCCGCAGCACTATCTGGAGTCCCAAGTCGATGGTCCGTGTGTAGTCGAGGAGAGCTTCCACCGCCTTCTCGTACTGTCGGATGTTGACCGCGGCCAGGGACTTCATGGTCCGCGCGACAGACTGCAAGTCCTCGGCACTTTTAATCATTTGTTTGAGATGTTCGACCGCTTCCACGATTACTCTCGTCCGTCTCCTATCGGATCGCGGTGTCCGCGATGCTGACAAGTGTTTGTCTCGAATCTTCGGTGAGCTCCTGGTTCGACTGGATCTGCTCCCAGAGGCCGCCCGATTCCCTGCGAACACGGTCACGTATCCGCTTCTCCGCACTCCTGAACTCTTCAAGCGATACCTTGTCCAGCAGTCCCTCGTTCACCGCCAGGAGTACCGCGATCTGTTCAGGCACGGGAATCGGATGGTATTGAGGCTGCTTGAGCGCTTCTCGTACCCGCCGGCCGCGGTTGAGTGTTCGGCGGGATTCCTCATCCAGACGGGTACCGAAGCGGGCAAATCTCTCAAGCTCTTCAAACTGGGAATACGCGAGCTTGAGATCGCCCACCACCCCACGGTACGCCTGGAGCTGAGTCTTTCCGCCCACTCTCGAGACCGATCTCCCTACATCGATCGCGGGCAACACCCCCTTTCTGAACAGATCGGGAGACAGGTAGATCTGCCCGTCTGTAATAGAGATCAAATTCGTCGGTATGTACCCGGAGATATTCTGAGCTTCGGTTTCGATGATCGGCAGCGCGGTGAGTGAGCCACCGCCAAGATCCTCCTTCAGATGGGTGGATCGCTCGAGCAGCCGGGAATGAATGTAAAAGATGTCCCCGGGATAGGCCTCTCGGCCCGGCGGACGCCGCATGAGCAGGCAAATTTCCCGGTACGCCCTCGCATGGCAAGTCAAGTCATCGTACACAATGAGGACGTCTCGGCCCTTTTCCATAAAGTACTCGCCGACGCTCGTCGCCGCGTACGGCGCGAGGAATTGCAGTCCCGGCACCTGATCCGCGGTTGTGGCGATGACTATGGAGGAATCGAGCGCTCCATGCGCGCGCAGGTCGTCAATCACCCCGGCCACGGCAGGCCCACGTTTTCCGATGGCGCAGTAGATGGAAATAACGTCCCCGTCTCGTTGATTAATGATGGTGTCAACCGCGATCGCGGTCTTTCCGGTTTGCCGATCGCCGACGATGAGCTCCCGTTGGCCCCGGCCCACGGGAATCATGTCGTCAACGACTTTGAGACCGGTCTGAAGCGGTTCCGTAACAGGAGCCCTATCCATTATGCCCGGCGCCTCGCGTTCCACGGGCAGGCGTTGCGAGATTCGGAGAGGGCCCTTGTTGTCGAGCGGTTGCCCTACCGGATCCACGATCCTCCCGATCAGGTCGTCGCCCACCGGCACGGTGATCACTGACCCGGTGCGGTTGACTTCCGAGCCCGCTTCAAGCTCGTCACTCTCGCCGAGTAGGATGACGTCCGCTTCTTCCTCCTGAAAGTCGAGCACCATGCCCGGCACGTTTCCTTCAAATAGTACGAGCTCCTCGGACTCGACGCCGGCCAATCCCCTCACACGCGCGACACCATATCCAATAGAAACTACCGTCCCTACTGCTTCGAGATTAATCTCCGCAACTGAGTCCTCGAGGGCGCGGGCCAGATCCTCGCTCGATTGTTTGAGGAGCGCTTCGGCCGCTTCATTGATTTCAGTTACGCCATTTCCGTTCTTTTCGGGCATGTCAAAATCTCGCACGTTCGGTACAGAAAGAATTGAGGGGTCTCTTGTCTGAATCCTCGACGGTCAAGCGGCACGCGGGTTCTATTTGACAATGACCTGCTCATGGCATGTGAAAATCAGGACGCATCCGTGGCTTGACCTCCGTGGGACGGCGAGTGAGAAGCGGCCTCAGCATCTATAATCCTGTTCAGGTTCTGTTCGACGCGGTCCAGATAGCTTTCGACGTTCCAGCCTATCTTGTGGTCCTCGAGGTCCAGTTCCAGTCCCAATGCGAGATGGGGCGACTCTTCGAAGCTGATGTCGAGGTTACGTCCGATCTGTTTCTCCAAAGCTTTTCGAATGGTCTGCCGGCGCTCGGACGAAAGCTCGACAGCCGATTGTACTCGAACGGTTTTCTCGCGGTTGACCAGGGCATTTCGCAATAGGCTGAGTTGTTCCTCGTCCAGTTTCTCGAGCCGCTGCACGAATGCTTTGAGCATGCGGTCCTGAAGCTCCGCGTCAGCCAATTCCGCTATTTCTCGGGCGAAAGCGTCGTGCCACCTTGTCTTTACCTCTTCCGTTTCCCGGCGCACCTCAGCAAGGAGCTCTTCCCGCTTTGCTTCCGCCTCCTGTTTGGCTTCGGCAATCATTTGATCGGCTTGTTCTTCCAATTCCCGTCTTTTCCGCTCATATTCGCGAGCCTCTTCATGGGCCTGCTTTTTCTTGCTGTCAGCCTCGTCCAGCCGCGAGGCAATTTTCTCTTCTCGTTGCTTCATTGCCTGCACAACCCGATCGTAGAGGAAGTACTTCAGGAGCGCGACCAGGATGAGGAAGTTGACAACCTGAGCAATGACCGTGAACCAATCAATGAGCACCTATTTCCCTCCCAACTTTGAAATGAAAAAGTTCCAAAAGGGATTCGCGAAAATGAGAATCATCGCCACGACAAAGCAATAAATGGCTGTAGATTCGATCATTGCCAGACCCACGAAGAGGGTCCGCGAGATGGTGCCTGATTCGTCAGGCTGTTGCGCGATTGAACTGAGTGCCGTCGACACCGCGCGACCTTCGCCGAGGGCAGGCCCAATAGCCCCGATGGCTATGCTCAGGCCGGCGGTTACGATTGAAGCTATCCCAATGAACGTCAAGTTATCCATCTCTTTGAGCCCCTTTCCTATGTCGGTATCGTTAGTGCTCCTGCCCGGAATTTTGGTGCCCTGCATGGGCCCTGGTCGCCGACGCGATATATACCATCGCCAATACGGCAAAGATGTAAGCCTGAATCAGGCCGGTCAACAGCCCCAGGGCATGCATGATGATCGGAAAAAACAGCGGCGCTACGGCAAGCAGAATCGCGGCAATTTTCGTCGTGCTCATCACGTTGCCGAAGAGACGTACCGCGAGCGCCAGGGTACGGGAAAGCTCTCCGATCAGGTTGAACGGCAACATGAATACGGTGGGCTGGATATAGTGCTTCAGATAGGCGCCCACACCGGCTTGGACTATTCCATAGATCGGTACCGCAAAGAAAACGCAGACGGCCAGCGCGGCTGTGGTGGATAACGAGCCGGCCGGAGAGGTGAAGCCCGGGACGAGATCGAGAATGTTCGAGGCTGCGATAAACAGAAAAAGCGTACCGATGAATGGAAGGTATCGTGAGGGCTCCTGATTGCTCAATTCACGAATCTGATTGCCCGCGGCTTCGATCAGCACTTCGAGCAGGTTCTGCCATTTTGACAAAGGGGGATCGGATTTGAGTCTCCGTGTGACCACCCAGGACCCGATGGTGAGTAACACCATGATCAGCCAGGTGTACACAATGGTCGCATTGAGCTTTACGAAACCCCATTTCCAGAGGATCGATTGGTCAGGCGTTATCTGTGACAGTTCCACGGGATATTCCTTATGATTTCTCACCAAAAGGCCGCTGGACGGACTTCAGAACCGATCGAGCACTCAGGTTCCGAACCAGCATGAACGCAAGCATGCATACGACAAGGCCCTCCAAATGACCATCCATGACCCAATAGATTGCCGGAAGAAGAAGCCCGATTCTCACGAAGAAACTCGATAGCACAAGAAAGGTGGGCCGTCGCGCGGACGGGATTCGGTGGACGGTATACCAGAGACCCAGGAAATAGAGCGCGGAGCAGCCTAGTCCGAGTGCAAGGGCCTGGAGAAGCTGAGTGAATGGCATGCCCATAAGTTTCAATACCTTATGCGTCGTTCAGCTCGTGAGCCCGTGGGGAAATTCTTTCGGGTGAGCCGTGGCACACGCGGCTCACCGGGCAGTGGATCGCTCATCTCTCACCGCCTTGTCGCTCTTTGTTGACCCAGTACCAGGCATTCACACATCCCAGGATGGCCCCGGCTACAATGAGCATGAGCGTCCATGAAAATCGACCGGGGAATCGAGAATCGATCCAGACGCCTGCCGCCACTCCCACAAGGGTTGGAATGGCTACCGCCCATCCCACCATTCCCATCATGCCGAACCAGAACCAGATAGTTCGATCCTTCTCGGTCCTGGCTCGGATCTTCCTGGCTTCCTTTTTCCCGATTTCCTCGGCCAACTCTTCTTCCGCGCTCTTGCCGAGTTTCGCGTTCCGCGACGTGTCAGGATCCATCTTCCCGCAGCTCCATGAATCGCCTCACGAGGTTGGCCTCAAGCTTGGATGCGGCGGTCCGTGCTTTTCTCTCTCGCTCATCGAGGGTCACGAAACTCTCTTCAATCTTTCCTCTCAGATCACCGAGATGGGGACCCTCCACTGCATTTCGTGTCGAGACGAGAATGTCCGTTCCGGTTTTGACGAGTATTCCTTCGTCGATGCCGAGGAATTTCTCCTCGCCGCTCTCCAACTCGTACGAGAGGATGCCCGGGACCAGGCCGGCAACAAAGTCCACGTGTCGAGGGAGGAGGCAAAATGAGCCGTTGAGAGCTTCGGCCACGACCTTGTTGACGTCAACGTCAATCAAAATCGATGTAGGAAGCAAGACTTTAAGTCTCATGCCTTTTTTGCCTCATCAACCGTACCGATCATGTACAGCGCTTGTTCGGAAACGTCTCCGAACTCATCATTCAATATCCTCTCGCAGCCGTCCAAGGAGTCCTCCAGGCTAATGGCCCGGCCCTCTTTTCCGGTGAATCTCTCCGTGGTGAAAAAGGGCTGAGTGAGGAATCGTTCGAGCCTCCTCGCTCGATATACGGTGTTGCGGTCCTCGCGGGACAGTTCGTCGATTCCGAGCATCGCGATGATGTCTTTCAGCTCCTCGTAACCGGCGAGCGTCGATCTCATCTCCTGAGCGATTGAATAGTGCCGCTCTCCCACAACATGGGGAACAAGCATTTTCGACCCGGATTGAAGCGGATCTATCGCAGGGTAGAGCCCTTCTCCGGCCCGCTTCCGCGAAAGAACGATCGAGGCCGAAAGATGGCTGAAGGTGTGGACCGCCGCAGGATCGGTGAAATCATCGGCAGGCACGTACACGGCTTGGACCGATGTGATTGACCCGGTCACCGTGTTGCATATTCGTTCCTCCAACTCAGCCAACTCGGTGGACAGAGTGGGCTGGTAGCCCAAGCGGGACGGAAGTCTGCCCGTGAGCCCGGAGACTTCCATCCCGGCCTGAATGAAGCGGAAGATATTGTCGATCAGCATGAAAACGTCCTGCTTGGCCTCATCCCGAAAATACTCGGCCATGGTCAGAGCTGCGTGACCGACACGAAATCGAGCGCCGGGAGGTTCGTTCATTTGGCCGAAAACGAGGACCGTCTTGTCGAGAAGTCCGGCTTCCTGAACCTCGCGATAGAGCTCCTCTCCCTCACGGCACCGCTCGCCGATTCCGCAGAACAGGCTCACACCGGCACCGCGCCGAACAACGTTGTGTATCACCTCCATGATCAAGACGGTCTTGCCCACTCCCGCGCCGCCAAAAAGCCCCGCCTTGCCGCCTCGTTCCAACGGGCACAAGATGTCAATAGCCTTTATGCCGGTCTCAAGCACCTCTGATGAGGTCACCTGTCTCCCCAGAGGCACGGGCTCGGCGTGGATCGATCTCCAGGGAGCGTCATCAAGTTGACCTTTGCCGTCAATGGTCTCTCCGAACACATTGAACACCCGTCCGAGAAGCTGTTTGCCCACAGGCACCCGAAGAGTTGTACCGGTGTCAATAATCGTTGCGCCTCGGGCAAGCCCGCGAGTGTTCGTGAGTCCGATTCCGCGAACGATTCCCGAACCACTCCGCCCCTGACCGAGACGACTCTTCCCTGGTGATTTCCCTCGTGCTCTCGATTCATGCCGGACCTTTTCCGCCCGTCACAAATCCCGGGGCAGGCATTTGCACAGACAGATGCTCATCGTCCATCTTCTCTCACCCGCGAGTCGTCAGGTCGAGATGCATTGACGTCGCAGATCCGAACGCGGGAGTGAGTGTGAGATCTGGATCGCCTCTCTCGTGCCGTCATCTCACGTTTAGCCCTGTGTTCATAATTGGAGGCAAAACCGTTCGCAGAGGGGGAGCGCATCGTCTGTCTCCGTCCGATCGCGATCCCGTCACCGTCTCCGGTATGAATGCCTACAGAATTTCCAGCAAATGGATTTGCAGGACGAGCTCTTTTCCTGCCAAGGGATGGGTGCGGTCCAAGGTAACGCTCGTAGCACTCGCGTCAGTTACTCGCATCGGTATGCTCTGACCCTCGGCTGAGGCCAGAAACAGTTCCTGCCCAAGTTGCGGTACGGTGCCGGCCGGAAATTGCTCCGTTGCCAGCCGCAAGGCCATCCCTTCCCCGATTGAGCCGTATATCATGTCCGCGCCGAGCGTGGTAGTCTTGAGTTGCCCGGTTTCCATGCCGATTAAGGCCTCATCTACCCCGGGCCACAGGTGCTGTTGGCCGACGGTAAGCTCCATAGGGTCCTCATCGACGGAGGTCTCCCAAATGGAGCCGTCGCAAAGGCTGAGTGAGTAATGGAATCTTACCTTGTTCCCGTTTCCTACCGGCATTCTCTTCCCTCTTTTCGTGCTCAACG
>JARRRG010000357.1:0-3815 GCA_037380965.1 Deltaproteobacteria bacterium | reverse complement strand
TCTTCTCACGGATCTCCTGTTTGGAGCGGTCAATGGTATCCCGAGTGTCTATCTCGAGGGCGAACAAGCTCGTTGTCTGATCCACCAAGGTGGGCTTTCCGAAGACGTTTTGATTGAGTAAATTGGAGAGGCTGTGCACGGGATTCGTGGATGCCAGCAGCGTCTTCTTTCCTTGCTGGGCAAACCAGAGCGCGGTCGCGCCGGCCATCACGGTCTTGCCGACCCCTCCCTTACCGCCGAAGTAGACGTATCGAAGGCCCGGCTGGCTGTCGAGGAAATCCATCATAGTCTGTTTCATGCCAACTTCTCCCCAAACATGACCTCCGCCATTCGTTGAATCATACCCAGGCCCTTGATTTCGTTGTCGAACTCAGGGACGCGGGCCAGCACCTGCTCTCCGAAGGTCGTGCGTATGGTATCGAGGCAGCGGGACTGCATTTGCACCCGATTCTGAAGGTACGCCGGAATGCCTCCGCGGAGCTCTTCCATGGGAATCACCCGGTTTACGATGTACCCGGACATTGGAACTCCGAACTTTCCGAAAAGCTCGGCGGCCTTTCTTGTGTCTTCAATAATCATGTCTTCCGGCGTCAGAACGAAATAGAAGGAAGTCTGCTTGGCATCAGTCATAATCTGAGACGCGGTGCCGATTCGGTTCTTGATAAACATCAGCTCCTCGTAGATTTCGTCCTCCGCGACTGCTTCCTCCCGCTGCATGGTCGCGATGACCTTGTCATATTCCCGCATCTGTTCCCGAAGTCCGGTGATCTTGTTCAACCACGCGTCGTATATGGACCCCATACTCAGATAGTACAGAGCATGGCCCAGGGGGACGAGATCGTATATGTAGTAGTCGAAGCCGCCTTCAACGACGATGTCGACAACCGCGTCGAATATGGCGCTCTCTTCCATAGCGGGTTCCGCGGAGGAGGCCATGATATAGCTTTCGATCTCTTCCGGGATCTTTTTCATGCCGTACATGTCGATGATCTTCTTGCGGATCTCATCCTGGTAATCCTCGATCCTGCGATCAGCGTCCACCTCGCATGCGAAGAGATTGGGGATGATCTCCACATTCCCCTTGCCGAATATGTCCTGCTCGAAGATATCACTCAGAGAAGCCTGCGGGTCCACCGAGAAAACAAGAACTCGCTTTCCCTTGTTGGCGAGGTAGAACGCGGTGGCCGCGGAGAACGTGGTTTTCCCCAATCCGCCTTTCCCGCCGTACATGATGAATCTTCTTTCAGGCGTTCCAAGCAACAGATCAGCGAGTCCCATGGTCCGGAGCCTCCTCCTGGACAACTGGGCACATCCCAGTTGCGCAGACGATGGATGATGAAATCATCATCAGTACAACGAGTCCACAAAATCTTTTTCTCGCAGCATTCTCCGTTTCCACGTCGTGATTTGCGGCACCACGTGAGGAAGGAGCCGTAAGGAATAATAGGGCGGGAGGATCGGCACACCGAGCATGTCGCCCATTGTGATGAGGATGAAGAGGTGCTCCATGCTGGAGCGGGTCTTCAACGCGTGGCGGGCCATTCCGTGGGTAGCCATCCCATAGGTGAAATCCTTGAAGAAGCCGAAGATGCCACCACTTTTCTTTTCTTTTTCTTTGTCTTTTTCAGCCATTGTGTCACCTTACTCCTGGACCATTGAAAATAGGTCCTTTGGCCTGATGACCTCCTTTTTCCACCGCGCCAAACGAGGGAGGCAATAGGGCAGGAAACGAAGCTTATAGTACCCCGAAAAGATCGGCAGCCCAACCAGATCTCCCATCATGATCAACAGGAAAACCTGTTCTTGCTCTCGTTTCCTGCCGGCCACCTCCTCGACCATCCCATAAATGAAGAAGCCGTACAGGAAGTCCTTGAGCCCTCTCCACCAACGGTCGAGAGACGCACTCAGAGCCTTTCCTCCAGATCTCTGCTCACACCCCATTTTCTGATAACCCGGTTCGGATTTCACTGCCATCTGCTCTGCGTCCTGAGCGCGTCATGTTGCTACGCACGCGCCTTTTCTGCACCTGCCGAGATTTGTTCCGCCTTGTGCCTTCTAAATGCCACGAGGCCGTCATACGCGAGGACCAAAGCACAGATGACCAGGAGAACCCCCAGCCCTCCGGCAATGAGGTTGCCCGCGAGCTTGGCTCCGACGACCTGCCCGGTAGCGACCTGCGATAGTAGCTTCACCGAGATGTAAATGAGAGCCGCGACCGTGGTGACGTACATGAAGAGCATTGGGTAGAGGGCGAATGCATACGTCTTGGACTTCGAGAGCATGAAAAGGGTAACAATCATGAGCGCCAGCGCTGCCATGAGCTGATTCGACCCTCCAAACAGCACCCACACGTAGCGGAACGTGCCGGTCTGAATCAGGATGTAAGCAAGAATCGCTGCTATGATCGTCGCCACGTGACCGTTCTTGGCCAGCGTAATTCTCTCGCCAAGAAGTTCCGCCGTGGCTACCTTCATGAATCGGAACACGAGGTTCACGACCGTCATCGCCAGCACCAGGATCATAACGCCGCCGTACGCGACTCCATAGCCCGCGGGAATTCCCAACGTCGCCATAGCATTGGCTAGCCCCTTCGTGAAGACCGCGGCCGGATTCTTCAGCGCGACCGAAATGTACTCCGAAGCGTTGCCAAACGCGGTCGCGCAAATTACGACTGCGATAATCGCTATGGTGAACTCGGCAAACATCGCGCCCGCTGCAACAGGGCGAACATCCATTTCATTCGCGATCTGACGGGACGTGCCGGTGCTCGACACGAGGCTGTGCCATCCCGAGATCGCGCCGCACGCGATCGTGACGAAGAGGAGGGGCCATAGTGGGCCCATGCCGATCGAGAAGTTGGTGTACGCGGGCAGTGTTATCGGCTTATGGGCAATAAGCAGACCGACTACACCCATAATGATCCCGCCATAGACCACATAGACGGACGAGTAGTTAAACGGCTGAATGAAGCGCCACACCGGCAGTACCGAACTGAAGTACCCAAAGATGAGCAGCGCGATCAACATGATGGTAAACGTCCCGGGAATCGCAATATACTTTCCCAGCCCAATAGCTATAAAAATAGCTATTACGGCTGTAGCTGTCGTCACCAGGATGTTCACCTTCCAGCGGTAGATCATTTGACCCACGAACAAGCTTACCACAACGATGACGATCATGGGGAAGGGGAGTGATGTGTTCGTACTGAGCAGCTTGGAGATGACGTTGCCGAATGCCGCCGCGATGAGCAGCAAATAGAAGTACACGAAGATGAGGAGAATCACGCGGGCACGGGATGAAATCAGCTTGTAGCTCAGGGCGCCAAAGGTGTCTCCGTCGCTTCGCACCGAGACCATGCAGCTCGAATAATCCTGAACCCACCCTATGAACAGGACTCCCAATCCCAGCCAAAGCATGGCCGGAAGCCAGCCCCACTGTAATGCGATAATAGGTCCGATGATAGGAGCTGCACCAGCGATGGAGTTAAGCTGGAAACCGTAAAGAATGTTCTTGTTGGCCGGCATAAAATCCACCCCGTCCATAAACATCTTGGCAGGGGTGGCGCGACCTGAGTCGGCTTCAAAGACCCGAAGATTTACCCATCGGGAGTAGAGGAAGTAGCCGACCACCACGATAACGGCCCAAAAGACGAAAACCAGGACGGAACTCATGGCTTACCTCCGATTTCGTAGGTTGCCGCATCAACAGTGATGAACGAATCTGTCCCCGCGAAAGACGACTCACGCTTGCGCCGTGAAGGTATCACCTCCTTTTGAATTTTGTAGCTGTACTCGGTGGTTGGAAACTCGTGGTTG
>JARRRG010000356.1:0-5631 GCA_037380965.1 Deltaproteobacteria bacterium | reverse complement strand
TCTTATCCCGAGGCTCGTGGGTTCTATGCCGCGTTTGCGCAGAGATGCGGCAAAATGCAGCGGAAAAGACGATGTGGAAAGAAAGGCATTGGCGCCGATATGCTGAAATGAGCCTATGAGCCTGTCCGTGGCTCCCACGCCAATGGGAATCAGCGTCCCGATGTGCTCTATGGCATCCGCATACGACGCGGCGATGAAAAAGGGCGCGACAACCAATGGGATGCTGCTGTCAGGCCGGAAGCCGCCGGTCCAGAAAGCCCGGCTCGCGGCCTCCCTCCATACCATGATGTCGTTGCTTGTCAGTCCGATAAAGGTCGGTCTGCCGGTGGTGCCGCTGGTGGAGTACACCCTCTTCACCTGTTCCCGCTCGCATGCCATGTGAGTCCCGAGTGGAGGCGCCTCGATCTGGCTCTCTCTCAGCTCCGACTTCTCGGTAAACGGCAGCTTGGCAAGATCTTCCAAGCTCTTGATCTCTTCCCGTTTGACCCCGGCTTGCTGGAACTTCTGTTGATAGAATTTTGATTTTGCCCAAACATAATCGAGCTGTTTTGAAAGAGCTTCTTGCTGAACCCGGTGGTATGCCTGGGGCGACAGGGTTTCCATCTCCTGGTTCCAGTGCTCTCGATAGCTGGCCATTTCAGGTTATCTCCTTCCTCTTCACAGGCAGCGAGCAGACAATCGGTATGACAACAATGTGCACACCGGCCCACCTGCCTGCTTCACACGGGCAAGCAGGTGGACCGGACCAAAGACCGGCATGTTCTTACCATCCCGGAGGCCTGGACACGGTTATGTGCGGTTGGACCTCCTCCTCGGTCGGGATCCAGGCAGGTTTGATATTCTTGCCCAAGGGATGGATCTCGTAAGCGCCACGCCCTTCCGGAAATCCTTTCTTCGCCATCTCTTCCCTCAACTTGGCTGTGGCTTCCATGTCGATACGGTAATCGCATGCCTCCGCGTCAATTTCTTCAATGACAACGCCGTAGAACTCTTTTGCGGCTTCAATAGTGAGCCATTCGTCTTTCACGTCCTCGAGCACCAGCTCCGGCTCACGTTCGAGTGGGTTGCCGAATCCGCCTCCTCCACTCGAGGTATAGTAGATGTGATCACCGGCCTTGAGATGCACCCCGGTGGCATACATACCCGCATTGAACTCCTTCGGGGTCCCCTTGTTGATGATCAGTCCGCATCCTCCGCCGTTGGTCCCTCCGCTTATGCCGAAGGGAGGAAATTTCTCCCGATCACCGTGAATGGTCCGGGAACCACCGTTCTTCCAATTCCTGGGGAATCGTTCGCGCGTTGCAGAATCGCATGAAGATGAGTGACTTGCCGTCCTTGAAGGTCCGAGCGTTCTCTCCGCCCACCGCGTACGTGTACTGGACGAAGGGCTTATTCGTTCTCGGATTGAATCCGCCCATACACAGGTTGGTCAAGCTCACGGCAGCCGGATACACCCGCCAGGGCTGGACCGCAGCCATGGGCCCCGCGAGGCAGCCAATGGTGATCGCCTCGACTTTGTCAAATGCGCCGGAGCAGTACCCCGTGGTCGGCGCGGGCTCCACCACATGGACGCAGGTGCCGGGCTTCGAGATGATCTCGAGATTGCGGATAATCCCGTGGTTCAGGGGGAAGAGCCTCGGGAAACAAATCATGAAGCCGAGGTAGTTTCCGCCGATCAGCGTGGCACGACTCGCGCCCCACGAGCCCTTGGGCTGGGGATCGGATTGGGTCCAGTCGAACGAGAGCTTGCTCCCCTTCTTCGTCATTTTGCAGTGCACCCGAATCGGCGGCTTGCCCTCTGTCATGACATCCTGGTCGCCATAGTCGTCGAATTCCCACTCACCGTCCGGCAGGGCTTCAATCTCGGCGAGCATGAGGCGCTCCGTGTAATTGAACTGCTCTTCAAATGCCAACTGAACCGAGTCATTGCCGTACCGGCCCACCAGGTCCTTGATTCTGTTCTCGATGAGGCGGGCAGCTTCAAACTGCGCGGTCAGGTCACCACGACGTTCGATGCTCCCTCGGATATTGAGAGCGATGAATTTGTACCACTCCTCGTCGAGCTGATCGTCCTTGAACAGGCGGATCGGGGGAATACGAAGTCCCTCCGCGTCGCAACTCGTGGCCTCGGGATTGAATGTTCCCGGCATGGGACCGCCCATGTCGGGCCAGTGTAAGACGGTGCATGCAAACGCGACCATCTCGTCATTGTGAAAAATCGGTTTGATGAGTCGGGTGTCGTTCACGTGGGAACCGGTCCTGTACGGGTCACTGAACAGGTATGCATCCCCCGGCCTCATCTTTTCCGGTGGAATATCCTTGAACAGCTCCTGAACCGACGGCTCAAAGGAGGCATAATGTGCTGCGGCGTCCGTATGCCCGTGTGCCACGAGCCTGCCGTCCGGTGTGAGGATCGCATTGGATCGGTCCCGTCCCATGCCGATCACCGGGTGATAGGCAATCCGCTCGATGGTGTTGGAGGCTTCGTAACAGGCGGCTACAAAGGCATTTCGCAGGACTTCGAAGGTAATGAGATCCATCCGGAGATCCTTGATCTCGTCCAGTGTCTCCTTGACTCGATACTTGCTTTCCTGACTCTCCGTCATTGTAACCTCCTACCGTGCCACTTTGATGATGAGATTGCCGTATTCGTCCACCCGGCATTCGGTTCGGGCCGGCATCACCGTCGTGGTGTCGGGGTGCTCGACAATGGCCGGTCCCTGGAACGTTGCCCCCACAGGAAGCCTTCCACGCTCGTATATCGTGGTGTCCACGAACCCAACGTCCTTGTACCAGACCTTGCGTGAAGGCTTCTGCGCGTCTTTCAATGTACCGGGTACGTCGATCTTCTTAAGGTCCGGCTTGGGAATCACACCCATGGCCACGACTCTGAGGTTCACGACCTCCACGGGGACGTAGCCCGGGGGAAGATTGTACCCGTACTTCGACTTCATGGCTGCGAGAAACGCTTCGGTCACCTCTTTCAGCCCGGTGATCTCGCCCGGCGGCAGGTCAACGGTGAAGAACTGGCTCTGGCTGAAGTACTTCACGTCCGCGAACCGCTGTATCACCATATTCTCTTCCTTGAGCCCTTCGCGGCTGAGCGTTTCCGCGGCCCTCTTGACCAGTTCGTTCATCTCACGATTGAGCTGCGGGTAGTCGATTTCGTCCTCGGTCTTGTGAATCGGATGGGTAAACTCATGCTTGACGTCCACCCGAATCGCGCCGAAGGCCGACGCGTACCCGGGCAGCGGTGGCACGACAACGGTGTCCGCGCCGGACTCGCGAGCAAGATCGCACGCGTACAGAGATCCGCCGCCGCCATAGGGGATGATCGCAAAGTCCCGCGGATCCCACCCGCGTGACACGGTCTGGATCCGGATGGCCATCATCAGGTTCGTCATGGCCACCATGTACATGTTTGCCGCCGCGTCTTCCGCATTCCATCCGTAATGGTCACCGATTTTTTCTTTCAGAGCCTTGAATGAAAGCCCTCCGTCCACCTCCATCTGGCCGCCGAGGAAGTAATTCGGATCGATGCGCCCCAGGACAATCTGGCAGTCGGTGTTCGTGGCTTCTTCCCCTCCCATGCCGTAGCAGGCAGGGCCCGGAACCGCACCCATGCTCTGGGGACCGACGTTGAGGATCTGGCCCTTGTCCACCCAGCCGATACTCCCTCCTCCGGCTCCAATATACACCGTGTCGACCGAAGGGAGGCAGCATGGCACGTTCCAGAGAATCTTCCATTCGTGGGTGATGGCCGGCGCTCCCTTATAGATCATTGACACGTTGTTGGTGGTGCCGCCGGTCTCGAACGCGATCACATTGTCAAAGCCGGCGAGGGACCCGATGTACCCTGCCATGCCGACGGCTCCGGAGACCGGGGAGGAGTGAAACGTTCGTGCCGGCAAATTGATGGCCTCATCCATACCGATGACTCCGCCTCCGGAGGTGGTCACCAGGATGGGACCGTCATAGTTCCATTTCTGTTTCAACAGATCGTACAGACCTCCGAGATAGGTCTTGAGGATCGGCGATATGTACGCGTTGAGCACCGTGGTGCAGGTGCGCTCGAATTCGAGCATCTGGGGAAGAATTTCGCAGGAGAGGGAGATGTCCACTCCCGGAAGCTCTTTTTGGAGAATATCTCGCGTGCGCTTTTCATGTACGGGATTCATGAATGAGTCGATGTAGCACACCGCGATTGATTCTATGCCGCGTTTCCTGCACTTCCTCGCGGCCAGTTTGAGATCGTCTTCATTGAGGGGAACGAGAATTTCACCCCATGGCCCTACCCGCTCTCTCACCGGGAGCACGTTTCGCCTCGGCACGATCAGCTCCGGCGGGTCCCAGTCCAACTCGAACGCGGAAATCCGCTCGGCTCGACCGCCTCCAAGAACATCCCGGAAGCCCTCGGTGGTAATGAGCGCGGTTTTGACACCCTTTCGTTCGAGAATCGCATTGGTCGAGACCGTAGCTCCATGTCGGAAGGACATGGTGTCACTTCCCGACAAGTTCGCGGCCTCGAGTCCGTTAATCACTCCGTCGTAGTACGTGGGTGGAGTGGAAGGCACCTTCCCGATTCTTTGTTCACCTGTACTCAGGTTCACTCCGATGACGTCGGTGAAGGTCCCGCCGATATCCGTGCCCACGATCCATTCAGATTCGCTCATGGGGTTCACCTCCTTGTATGTTCAGGTTGTTTGCATAACGTACGGCTCACGGCATGATGGTGTCGGTTCCGACACGCGCCTTTCGCGGTCATACGGCTTTGTAGACTTTGCACAGGGTTCCACGGGTGGCGACAGAGGCGCATGTTTCGCCTCTGGGAGCATCCCCGGAGAGGATCACGTTTACCAGTTCTTCGGCGGTCCTGGGGTGAATTTCCAGAAGCGGGTCGGCATTGATTTTCGTCAGCGACGCGATCTGGCGTCCTTCCGAAGCAAAATAGTTGATTTCCCTGGCCCCGCTAATGAGCACAAGGGGGTATTCCTCCATGAGTTCCGGGGTGCTTACCGGACTTTGCGGAGGTTCCTTGAAATCCGGCACCGGAGGGTAACCCAACCGTTCAAAGTCCGCCGAATAGAGCTCAACTTTACCTGATGGGGTATCAAAGCCGTTTTCCAGGTATTTCCGGTACACGGGCTCAACACAGACGAGACTCTTCTCTTTCAGCTCGTCGAACGACATGCCCGCGCCTGCAAGCATCCAGTCATTGCACTCCGCGACGCTATCCCATGGCATACTCTTTCTCTTGGCCCACGGAATGCGCTTGACGAGGTCAATCAATATGTCCAATTCATCCCGGCTCTCATAGAGCGGCTCAATTGCCTTCTTTCTCGCGGAGACATAGCCCATGTAATTGAGATCGCACGGTTCCTCTCTTTCAAGCCATGTGGCCGCGGGTAACACGAAGTCGGCCAATTCCGCGGAAGGCGTCATGACAAAGTCGATCACCACAAATAAATCCAGGTGATCCTTGATGGCCCTCCACCACCGTTTGCAGTTCTGGGCGTTTACCACCGGATTGCTGCCCGCGCAAAACAGGGCCTTGAGCGGGTACGGTTGTTCATCGTGAATCGCATCGGCAGCGAGCGGAGAGGGAACAAAGGGAAAGACCGCGTCTACACC
>JARRRG010000355.1:0-3823 GCA_037380965.1 Deltaproteobacteria bacterium | reverse complement strand
GCCGTCTTACGGGACTGACCTTTGCCATCGGTGACCTTTGGATGCTCCTGGCCGCGGCGATCTTCGCGGCGTACAGCATTCTCCTTCGTTTCAAGCCCGCCGGAATCGGGCCGGTGGCATTTGTTTCATTCACCTTCATACCCGGCCTGCTCTTCTTGCTGCCCTGGCTGACCGTGGAACTGTGGAGTACGCCTTCTGTGAACTTCTCGTGGACCGCGTTCGGCTCGATTGTCTATCTGGGAGTTGGAGCCTCGTTGCTCGCCTTTCTCTGTTGGAACCGCGCGGTGGAGCTCATCGGTCCCGCAAAGGCCGCGTTTGTCTACTACTCGCTGCCTCTCTTCAGCGGCACCGAGGCTGTTCTCCTGTTGGGTGAGCCTATCAGGGCGTTACACGTATTGAGCGGAATCCTGATTCTCTGCGGCATCATCATCGCCACGCGGTAGCAACGGCCGAGCCGACGGACGCACCCGCAAGACGAACCATGATCCGAGGCCCGTATCCGCTCACGGCTCAACGGGTGACCGATCCAGGGCTGCACAGTCGGGTGGATCGGAAACGCGGTGCGACTCGGGCGTCACATCCGACCTCGGTGTCGCGAGACCGGTCGGAGCGCACCGCGCGTGTCGCAGCCCGCGACCGTCGTCAGGACTTGCAGCGAAGACCCTGCCTCTGAGTCAGGTTATTGCGAAATCGTGACGTTTCCGGGCCCGTGCCTGTACCTCCGCTCCCCACGAGAGGGTGTGCAGACGACCGCCCTACGCTTCCTGCGCGACGAATTCCAGCGCCACCGAGTTCAGGCAATACCGAAGCCCGGTCGGTGGGGGTCCGTCATTGAACACATGGCCGAGGTGCGCGTCGCACTTTCGACAGATCACCTCGGTCCTCCGTATCAACGTGGTGAAATCCTCCCTCAGCATAATGCTGACCCGGGAGATCGGCGACCAGAAACTCGGCCAGCCGATCCCGGAATCGAACTTCGTGTCCGAACTGAACAGCTCGCTGCCACAGCAAACGCACCGATAAATCCCCTTGCCTTTGAAATCGTGATACTTCCCGCTGAATGCGGGCTCAGTTCCTTGTTCTCGCGTTATGCGGTACTGCTCCGGGGTCAGGATTTTTCGCCATTCCTCGTCGCTCTTCACGATCTTCTTCGTCATTGCCGCCTCTCTTGCCCATGCGATGGATTCCCAATTCCTACCTGACTCCCCGGTTCCGCGACTTCGATCCATGACAAGACCGAATGAGGGCAGAACCCCGCGGACCTCTACCAACCTCAAGGCAGCCAAAAATGTAAATGGTCTGATTGCATTCAACGGATTGCGCAGTTCTGTGTACATAGAAGTGTCCTTACCTCTCCACTCAATTTTCATGTGTCAATAGACCACAAGATTGTTTCGGAGTGAGTCGTCAGAGTGCGTAGATCCTCCGATAAGAACGTCAGTACGTAAGCCTTGCAATAGAATGGTATAAGTTCTGACAGGGAGAAATCGTTTGCGTTCCACTCATGGAGTGCTTTTCCGAGCACAGGGCTTGCGTCGGCACAGTGAAATGCGAGAACCTATGCCTTGATTTACATTTTTCTTTTGGAGCTGGGCATCGTTAAAACTCCACTCTGGTGGCGGGCGATCCCATGCACGAGATCTCGAGTGGGTGGACAAGGATGGTGTTATCTGATCGTGAGTGACGATTCACCGGACGTGAGAGCTGTTGGCGGGACGAATCACTCTTTCGCTGAAGTCAGGAAGGGCCCCTGCTCATATCAGGACGCTGCCCGCCGGCAGTGGGTGGGGCCGGCCTTCGAACGTCCAGCTTTTCCCTGAATGTGCGGTTCATGTGAGAGCGGCTTGAAACCACGAACCTCAGCGCGGGATCACCTCGGGGGAGGGGGTTCCTCTATTCGATCATTGGCCGCTCTCACGCGACCCCGATACTCAATCGGGCAGGGTTATCACTTACGATTCCAATTTCTTTTTGATGGTTATGCCTTTCTCCTTCATTTCCTTCAGAGCCTTGGCCGTGGTCTCGGGCGCGACCCCCTTGCACAAATCTTCAATGACCGTCACCTTGTAGCCCGCCTTCGCCGCGTCCAGGGCTGTCGCCTTCACGCAGTAATCTGTAGCCAGGCCGTAAATAATGAGCTTTTTGATGCCTTTTTCCTTGAGGAGCTTATCCATCTCCGTTTTTGCTCCACCGTCATCCTGGAAGCCGGAGTAGCTGTCGTACTTCTTATCCTTGCCCTTTTTCACGACGGCAGTGAAAAGGCCCTTGTCCAGGAGGATCTTTGCATTCTCAGTGCCTTGCACGCAATGGGGCGGCCACAGCACCTGCGTTTTTCCGTTGATTTTGATGGTCTGGAACGGCTTCTTGCCCTTATGATTCGTGTAGAACGAAACGTGATCCGCGGGGTGCCAATCCTGCGTGGCAAAGATGAGGTAGCCCTTTTTCTTCAGAGCTTTGGTCGCGTCCCTCACCTTGTCGACATAGGCCTTGTCCGTGCCGTTCACCGCAAGCGAACCCTTCTTCAACTTGGTAAAATCTCCCTGAAGGTCGACAACGATGACTCCGACTTTGTCCGCGGAAAAGACCGGTGGGGCGCTCAAAAATAACGTTGTAAAGCCTAGAATTGCTGCCACCAGAATGAACGTTGCGCGTTTCATGGCAATGCCTCCTTATCTCGGTTTTTTGACCCGTAGGTCCTTTCACCGTTCTCATTCGGAATAGGTACGAACCGCGGCATGATTACGGACGAGCCGTGAACGGATATGGTCTCTCAGCGACCGCTCTGCATGCCCCGTTTTGAGCCCCCCGGACGATCGGTTGGCGCTCGACCGTCATCATACCTTGACGGGAATTCACAGGTCAACGTCAAACTCCAGACTCGCGTTTCGGCTGCAATCGAGCTGAGTTAGCACGGAAACGCGAACGGGGGCGCCATAAAGGGCGCCCCCGTTGAATGGCCTCGACTCAGGACGAGCCAGCGACCACAGACCGGTTGTAGGCAATCGCTACAAACGCATTACCTACTATCCGAAGACTACCGAGTCCCCATTGCCGACGTAGAGATCGCTCAAGGAACCCTTGCTGCCGGAGCCCCGGACGACGGGATAGTTCAGCTTGAGCATCTTCTGGACCGCGGGCAGGCCGGTGCAGTGATTGCACGCGATCTTCTTGAATCCATACGCGCCCATGTCGTCGACCCAGCCGCTCTGTTTTTCGCCGAGCGTGCCGAACGGAGCAATATGAAGCCCTCCGTAGAGACCGTAGAGTTTTCCTTTGGCCCCGAGGTTCTTGATCGCGTAATCCGAGAAGGTGAGGATATTCTGGTGACAGCATCCGGTACAGAGCACGAGTCCCTTGTCCTTCACATTGAAGTAGAGGGATTGTTCGCCCTGGATCTTCAATATGATGGGGATGTCAAATCCCACGGAAACCATTCCGTCCGCGAGCTTGGTCATCTCCCCGACCTTGAGTTTCACCAGTTCTCCCTTGTGGTGACTGGCGTTTTTCGCGCCGCACGTGGGAAAATCGGCTCCGCCGATGAACTGCACGGCCGGCGGATGAAATGTGCTGGGGATCAGGATTTTGATCTCGGGATTGTACTTCAGTGTCGTCTCCAGGCCCCAGAAGTGATCAAGATGCTCGTGCGTGAGGTAGAGGAAGTCTATTTCGCCATTCTTGAGCATCTTGTCCACACCTTCATCCTTGAAGCGCTTGTCCATATATTCCGGATCCCATCCCGTATCCACAAGGAACTTGGCCTTTGATCCGTCAAGGGCCTCGACTTCCACAAGAGTGCATGAGCCCGCGCGGTTCTTGGGATCCC
>JARRRG010000354.1:0-3827 GCA_037380965.1 Deltaproteobacteria bacterium | reverse complement strand
GCGATCCGATCCTCGGCCGTCATTGCGTACTGTTCCCCGCACGACGAACATTGGAGGACGGACTCCCCTTTATATGATTTTGGTAGCCGGACTCCACAGCGGCACATCCAACCGGCCCTCCTCGCCGGATTTCCCATCATAAGCGCGTAATCGGCCACGTCATTGCATACCACGGCTCCCGCGCCGATGAACGCGTACCTCCCGATGGTATTTCCGCAAACGACGGTCGCGTTGGCGCCGATGGTCGCACCCTGTTTCACCAGTGTGGGACGAAGCTCGGACATCCGCGGGATCTCGCTGCGCGGATTATAGACATTCGTGAAAACCATCGAGGGGCCGCAGAAGACGTAATCTTCCAGCGTCACACCTTCGTACACCGCAACATTGTTCTGGATCTTGCAGTTGTCCCCTATCTTTACCCCTTTGCCCACCAGGACATTTTGTCCGATGCTGCAGTTCTTCCCAATCCGGGCCTCTGGCATGACGTGTGCGAAGTGCCAGATTCGGGTCTTTGAGCCGATGGAGCAAGGGGTGTCCACGACTGCCGTTTCGTGGGCGAGAAAGTCATTATCGACGTGCTGGGGGGTGTGGGTGACTTCCGGCTCGTTCGAGACGATGTTGGTTGCCACCAGCGTCGGTTTCGAGCCGTTCTTCATGACCCGGTAACACCGATCGAGCACCTGGAGGGTTCTGAGTCCTTCTTCTCCGTCCGACCGCGGTCTCTCCCGCGTCATCACGCAGTTCAGGAAGTGTTGACACTCACTTTTCAGTGGCTCTGCCGGTTCAAATTCCACCACCTCCTCCCCGCCTTTGACGGGAACGGGACGGCGGTCGACCCACTGAAAATTGTTGTCGAAGATTCGGAGTTTCTTGTCCGGTCGAGAGTCTTCGAATACCGCCATCTTTCGATCTCCCATCACGACAAGACGCTGTTCCTTGAAAGGATTCATCCAGGAAACATAAATGTGCGCGCCGACACCGCTTGGGAAATCCATGATGCTGATGGTAACGTCTTCCACATCCTTCTGAATGTGGCAATACCCTGTCGCATAAACATTCGCAGGGACCTCTCCCAGGAGATAAATTATCGTTGAAATGTCGTGCGGCGCGAAGCTCCAGAGGATATTCTCCTCGGATCTCACCTTGCCCATGCTCAACCGATTGGATTGAATGTACTGGATCTTTCCCAGCTCGCCGCGGTCAATGATTTCTTTGAGCTTGATAACCGCGGGATGGTAGAGAAGAATGTGACCCACCATGAGAATGGCGCCGTGGCGAGAAGCAAGTTGTGTCAATTTCTCACCGTCCGCAATATTGAGGGCGAGAGGTTTTTCCACCAGAACATCTTTGCCGGCTCGAATGGCCTTTTCAGCCACCTCGTAATGAGTGATTGCCGGAGTGGCGACGACGACTCCTCTCACCGCGGAGTTGGCGAGTATCTCGTCGTAAGAGTCGGTGGCGACCACGTTCGGATATTGTTCCGCGAATTGCTTGAGCGTTGCGCCGTTGGTGTCGCAAACGTGTGTCAGAGCCCCGAGCTCATGAAAGTTCCTCACATGGTTCTTGCCCCAGTATCCGGTGCCCACCACCGCGACCGTAGCTCTCGATTGAGTAGCGACTATTGCTGTTCTTGGTTCCATTGTTCCTCTTCCTTTTTCCTGTAATTGTGAGACGTGAAAATCTGTGAAAGCGCCCCGTGCTTCGAATCAAATTCGAGACACTCTCGTTGCTTGCTTCGGGTCTTTCGTATGCCGAACGACTGGTTGAGGCCGTTAAGAAGGGGGTTGGATTGAAGTCCGGGCAGACAGGTGGATAATTGTGTGCAATGAGAGAGCATGCATTGCCGGTTGACGCGGCTGCATCCCCGTGGACGTCAGTTCACACCAAATCGGTGCGCCTGTCTGGCCGGCCGGTCGCTCACGTGGGGATTGTCCTGGTGATTCCTCACTTGGGGGGCGGCCGCTTCTTTTTCCACATGGAGATTCTTGTGTGGGCTCTTCTTGGCGAGGAGCACGCCGTATTTCCGAATCTTGCCCGCGATGTACCCGGCAATCAGATCAAATGAACTGTCCTTGTAGTGGACATCGTCTCTGAAATGATCGAGGTCTTTCGGCACCGCCTTGTCCAGGTCGATGAAAAAGGTGCCTTTCTTCTTAGCGAGCTTGAGGATTTCCGCATTGTATTCCTGCATGCCCCTCATGGCGGTGCCGACGGTCCATCGCTTGTTCATCCCCACCGCCTCGGTGTTCACCATTGCGAGGGCAGCCTTTTCCTTCGGTGTGAGCGAGTCTTTGTAGATGTTGGGCTCCGCCATCAGCACGACCTGTGTGCCGTCAATGCGTGCCAGATCGATGAGCGTGCCAAGATTCCGTGCAAAAGGCTTCAAGCCCGGAAAGACATCGGTATCTACCGGTTCAGGCGAGGGGTAGTACCACATGCGACGGGCCATCTGGGATACGCGGCCCATCAGCGAAGGATGTTCGATCAGCCGGTAGATGGGACCGTAAAAGTGGCGATAGTCCGCCCTGAACGGAGCCACGCTAAACCGGGAGAAATCCGCGTTATGCAAGAGATCGTTGATCGCCACCATCACGATGATCACATCGGGCTTGTATTGCCGGAGGTTGGCCGCATAATTGATCAGGATGTGGAGACTCGTGTACCATTGACGCCCGAGGTTGTGGACCTCGATCTTCCTGCCCGGCACCGATCCCCTGAGCCTTTCTTCGAGACGGGACGGCCAGCCCTTCCCCTGCGAGTCCACAAACTCCGTGGTAGATCCACCTAAACAGAATATTCGCAGAGGCGGTTTCTCGTCTGCACTCTTCCGGAGATGGTAGGGCTTCGGGACAAGCTGCAAGTACGGGTGAAAGAGAGCTGTTGTGGATCGGAACGATCGATTATAGAGGTATGACGCGAATGGATAGACGATGAGAACACACAAGCAGACGCTCACGACCATCAGCGCAACCACGCCCGGTGAGAGCCGCCCCGTCCGGACCGCCCAGTACAGGAGGACCAGTCCTGCACCGACGAGTACCGTTCCCACGCGGGCAGCCCAAAGAAAAGCGGGATGGCCGAAGCGTGGATCGGGGAAGAAAAATCCCGCGGTGACGAAGCCTGTCACGGCGAGGAGAACCATTGCAATGATGGTGTCAAAACGCTTCCAGAGCTTCCTTCCCGAATCATTGGAGGGCTCGGACATCGTGAATCTCCTTCCATGGGTGAATGGGAGAGATGAATCGGATCAAAAGCGGGCTCAGTGTGGTTGTTGATGAGCCTGGCCGATGACCTGATTGAGTGTTTCGGTCAACTGGGACAATGAAATGGGCTTTTGCACCACCCGGTCCACTCCACTCTCCGCGATCTTCCCTTCCACTTCAGCCTGCTGCCCCCATCCGGTGAGCAGGATAAACGGCGTTTTCCGCTGCGATTTTTCTTCGCACTTGCTCTTGATCGCCTTACCGACGTCCCATCCATCCATCTCGGGCATGCCGAGGTCGCAAATAACGACATCAACGGGCGTGCGTTCGAATACTTTCAGGGCCTTTCGACCGGAGAGTGCGGTGAACACTTCGTGACCCAGTTCGCTCAACCCGTCTTCAAGCATGGTGGCAACATCTTTCATGTCGTCCACAACGAGTATCTTCAGGCCCGCTGTAGGCTCCTCCCGGGGCAGAGCTTTCTCTTCTTGAAGAGACTCGGTGCTGCGGGGCAGTGTTACCGTGACGGTAGTCCCTTTACCCTCTTCACTCTCAATGGATATATCTCCATTGTGCCGTCTGATTATGCCGAGACTGCTGGCCAGTCCCATTCCGGTGGCCTGG
>JARRRG010000353.1:0-4754 GCA_037380965.1 Deltaproteobacteria bacterium | reverse complement strand
AGCGAGAAGAACGAAATCTTCAGAAAGGTCTGCCGAGACGTCTTGGGCAGGGACACGGTAAAAGTCACTCGTTCGGGACAGTCCCTCATGCCCGAGATGATCGACGAAGTGATCGCGGAGGTATGCTCCAAAAGAAACCGGCAACCCGGCGGTCAGCCGACTGCCAATTGCGCTGCGGGAGGAGGAAAACGTGAGCAAGCCAGTCGTCCCCTCAAGACGAGGAGTCACTGACATTCGAACCCATTCCGGGAACACCAATTGGCTGGGTGTTCCCCATGCGGCCTTCCTCAAGATCGGCTGCCTCGAAATGGAAAAAGCTCGGCGCGAAAAGGAAAAGGATAGAGCTCTGGCGCGCGTCAGGGTTATCGACGAGCGAATCGCCGAAATTGAGGGCGAAAAGGAGATCATCCTGAAGAGCCTTGAAGAAGCGGCCGAGCGGAATGGGTCGAGAACCGGCAGGGAAAACGGATCCAAGGCCGGCTCACCAGGCTTCAAAATCAAGTACTGAGGGCATGCTGTCGTCGGCACCCGTGAACTGCCATCCTGACCGGCCTACCGGTCACAACCCGCCACGCTCTCGAGAAATCGCACAGGAGGCTGAAGATGAAAGGCCTCGGAGATCACACCCGTATACGAACGAGCGCTACCATTAGGGGCTTTCGCTCCTGCCGGCACGCGACCGGAGCTCCCTTGCAACTGATTGACACAGGACGGATTTGCTGCGGCGAGGCGAGACGTCGGTGGCGCATCAAGCGGAATCAGTGGCTCGTACGAGCAACGTGGGGTAATGCCCGGAATGCCGGAGCGCTCCGGACCGGAGGAGCGCCAGGACAAGAAAAGATGCGGAGGAGCCAGCCATGAGAATCAATTGCATCTCTTGCGGCCGCGCTCTTGAGCTGGATGACGCGTATGACGATTTCGAGGGGTTCGTCAAATGCTGCGTGTGCGGAGCAATGCTTCAGATCAGGACCGTCGAGGGACGCGTGAAGGCGGTATCGTCGCCTCACGTCCCCATGCCGCCGGCTTCGCAAAGCAGCGAGAGCGAACAGCAGTCCTCTGGATGAATATAAGGAGCTTTTCCTGCTCCGCGTGCAGACGATTCGCGTATGGAGCGTCCCCCGGTCAATCCATCAAGGTGGTCGGAGCACGGGAGTCTCGGCTATACGGAACGCCATTATCGAGAAGGACGGGGAATCATGCAATCGGCACAAAGAGCTCCAAAGTATCTCTATGCTGTGATGAAAGCTCCGGACAACGTGGATCTGACCGCCAAAGGTGTGGCGGATAGAACGGTGTTCGCCATTGACGAACAAGGTATCGCTGCATTGGCCAGTGATTTGCCGGCCAAAAGAATCAGACCACAGCGACGCCACTTCGCGGCCCATCAAGCGGTGCTGAAAGAATTGATGGAGCGGGATTCTTTGCTGCCCATGTCGTTCGGTGTGGTTGCGGATAATGCGGCAAAGGTCAGGCGATTCCTCGCAGAGAACCGCAGCTCGATCGAAGATCAATTGGATCGAGTGCAGGGCAAGGTGGAAATGGGACTCAGGGTGACATGGGATCTGGACAACATTTTTGAATTTATGATCCGGAAACATCCTGAGCTGATGGCAGCCCGTGACCAGGCATTCGGCAACGGCGCCAGTCCGTCCCGGGACCAGATGATCGAGATCGGCAGGATGTTTGAGAGCTTTCTCTCGTCAGATCGACAGGCGCATTACGACAGGGTTTGGGAGAAGCTCACTCCGCATTGTTTCGAGATAAAGAACAACGCGTGCCGGGAAGAGTGTGAAGTGATGAACATGGCGTGCCTGGTCGGCAGAAATGCAGTGGACCGGTTCGAGCAGGGCGTATTCGTAGCCGCGGCACAGTTCGATAACGACTACGCTTTCGATTACAGCGGCCCGTGGGCTCCGTACAACTTCGTTGACCTTTCCGTTGACCTATCGTGAGCATGGGGCAAGGAGGTGAAATGACATGGTGCTGGGACGAATTCTCACCGCGCCGATGCGTGGCATGCTCTGGATTTTCGAAGAAATCCACGATGCTGCCGAGTCCGAGATAGTCGACCAGGCCCAGAACATAACCCATGAGCTGACTCGGCTTTATCAGAGACTCGACCGGGGCGACATTTCAGAAGGAGAATTTGAAAGCCTGGAATCGGAGCTTCTTGCACGGCTGGACGCGGTTCGGCAGTTCGATGAGTCTGACGAGGAAACCGCTCTGGAGGATGATGAGTACTTTGGGGTTGACGAGGATCACGGCGCGGGCCTTCTCGACGACGAGCCCGCCGGATTCGATGATGACCGGTACGCGGATCTCGGCAGAAGAGTCACCCAACGTGTTGTGATGGAGGACTCAACCCCGCGCGGCACGGGTCTTGAGTGCGGCCGCGAAGAGGACTCCGCCGCTCCAGTCTGAACGTGGTTATCCGACGCCAGCCCTCCCGTTTTGGGCTGCGAGTGACATCAACACGAGCGACGGAACCAGGATAGTGGGCCGGCCTGTTGAGAGAAATACCTGACACAAGGCAACCTGCGAGCTCCCTCAAAGGACTGCCCGGCCGAAGCGAGTCAATGGACGTACCCGCACGGAGTAGAGGATGACAGATCTCGAGCCGAACGATCAGGAGAGGATTTCACTCTGCGAGGCGCTCGACAGGGTCCTCAACAAGGGAGCCGTTGTGTCGGGAGAGGTCATGATATCGGTGGCCGACGTGGACTTGCTCTACCTCGGTCTCCGGCTCGTCTTGACCTCCATCGAGACGGCACGGAGTGTCGGCCTGCAAAGCAGCGCAACCGCGGCGTTCCAGGGTTCCGGAATTCACGGCACTCGAGCCGGTGTGTGAGCGGCCGTGAAAAGACAACGAATCCATAATGGAGAGATCGTATGAACCACGCATTGGGAGCTTGCATCGAGTCAGACAATTTGGACCGGTTCGCGGACCTCTTTCCTGCGGAGGAGCCGCCTTCCGATTCTGCAAGACCAAAGGCCCGGCTCAACGTGGATCCGGAGGATGAGAAAAACGGGCTCGGACAGCTCGTCCTCACCCTGGTAAAACTGCTCCATGAACTTCTCGAGCGGCAGGCGATCCGCCGCATGGAGGCAGGATCTTAAAGCGAGGCTCAACTCGAGCGACTGGGGTCCACGCTAATGCTTCAGGCGGAGCAGATCGACCGTCTTCGCAAAGAGTTCGGTTTGGAAGAAGAAGACCTGAACCTCGACCTCGGCCCACTGGGCAGGCTCCTTTAGGAGGACGACACATGGCCCTCCAACAACAGACCGCCAGGCATTCGATCCAGACCACGAACGTGGCTGACCTGCTCGAGCGGGTGCTGGACAAAGGAATCGTTATTGCCGGCGACATAAAGGTCAAACTGGTAGACGTCGAGCTGCTCACGATTCAGATTCGACTCGTGGTCTGCTCGGTGGACAAGGCGAAAGAGATTGGGCTGGACTTCTGGCACAACAACCCGGAGTTCAAGCAACTGGAACCATCCGCCGATGCTCGGCAATGAGCCCGGGATATGCTCATACCGTGTAGAAGCTCAACGGCCCGTGATCTGAGCTGCATTGGGAAAGCTCCTGCATGCTCTTCCGATTCCCGTGGTCCTCGTAGACCACTGGCAGCACATCGTCTTTGCAAATCAGTCTTGCGAGAAGATCGGCGGCGCGGATTACCGGGACATTGTCGGCTTGCCCGTGACCGAGCTCATAGCCGCGCCCACGGATTCCGACAAAGCTCAATCACTGAATGCCCGCACACTCTCACTTTTTGAGAAAGCGTTCACAACCCGCCGTCCCCAGAAAGCAGAAGCCATCATTGAAATGAAGGGGATGCGAACTTGGTGTCGGCTTCATTTGCGTGCGATTCGTGTGGGACCTGTCCGATACATTCTCGTAGCGGTAGAGGATCTCACCGTTGAGAAGGTGCAACTTCGGCTGGGGCAGCGGAACGAGCAGAAGCTTATGAAGACTCACACGGTACTCAATGATCTGCTCAAAGAGCGTACCGGCAAGCTCCTCGCAACCGACGAACAACTTCGAGCTGAGGCAGCGCAACACGCTCACACCGCGGAGCAGCTCCGGGCAGAGAGGGGCAGATTCCACGCTCTTTGCGCGTACGTGCCCTGCGGAGTGGCGAGAGTGGCGCTGGACGGCACGCTGCTTTACTGTAATGCGCCGTTCAAGCAGGTCTTCGAAGGAACATTCGTGGCGACCAGCGACCAGAATCCCGCGGGCCGCGCGATCGAAGACCGAGTGACCGGACGGGAGGCTGTCGTACCTTGGCTCGGCTCCATGACGGAAGAGACCGGGAACGTGCATCTGCCACACACGCTTACCGTTCGAACGGGTGGGTACGATGGAAGAGAAGTGAGAGTTGACGCAATCAAGTTGGAATCCGAATACTTGCTGATTTGCAACGATGCGCCGCAGGCTGACGTTTCGAAACTCGAGTCTCCGCAGTCGGCCCACATTGAAGCCTTGCCCGCCGTCGATCACGGGTGAGCGAGACGGCACGCTTCTCCTTGGGTACCTGCGTGCCTTGATAGGAAAGTGAAAACCGACATGCCTTCTCTCTTCTCCGGGTTTGTCAAAGGATCCGAGAGGGCGAGGGTGTCATTCCCACCAGCCTGATGTGCACTCTTTTCTGTTGGCATCGCCCGTGCAGATCGTGCCAAAAAGCGGTAGACAAAGGATTGTGAAGCTCCGGCCGTCCTGGTGGGCCGATTGATCGTTCTTTTCCTCCGCGC
>JARRRG010000352.1:0-5668 GCA_037380965.1 Deltaproteobacteria bacterium | reverse complement strand
GAAAGCGTGACCGCGTCCATGCTGAGAACCGTCACTCCGTTCCGCTTGAGAATCATATCCTCGACCCTCATCATTGCCGCGTACGTGATCGTGCTCCAGAATGTGCTTCAGGCCTATGTACCTGGCATCAGTGCCCAACTCGGGCCCTATGTGGGCTTGATCATTACCAACTGCATCATCCTGGGCCGAGTCGAAGCCTTTGCAAGCCAGAATCGAGTGTGGCTCTCCTTTGTTGACGGCTTCGCTTCCGGTGTGGGTTACTCCTTCGTTCTCATGACCATCGCGGTTGTCAGGGAGGCCTTGGGATTCGGGACCGTATTGGGGTGGCCTCTTCCCTTTGAATTCACCCATTGGACTATCATGGTTATGGCTCCCGGAGCATTCTTCATGCTGGGGATAATCACCTGGTTCGCCCGCTGGATCGACTCGGTGCGGCAGAAAGAAGAATCTGCGTAGAGCGTGTGAGGCGCGTATCATGGAAGGAACAGACGTATTCGTAATCTTTTTTGCATCGATCTTTACCAATAACATTTTGCTGAGCCTCTTCCTTGGAATGTGCTCCTACCTCTCGGTATCTCGTGAGTTGAAGACTTCATGGGGTCTGGGGCTCGCGGTGATATTCGTGATGACCTGCACTTCCGTGGTCAATTACCTGGTCTACTACCACCTGCTCGTCCCCCTGGGCCTCGAATACCTCAGGTTCATCGCGTTCATCATCGTAATAGCCGCGTTTGTCCAACTGGTCGAGATGGTAATTGACAGGGTGTCAAGCCGGCTCTACTCCTCCCTGGGTATATTTCTTCCGCTCATTACGGTGAATTGTGCCATTCTCGGGGCTTCCCTGTTCATGGTGATTCGCAAGTACGATTTCTTCCAGTCGCTGGCATTTGGTCTGGGAAGCGGTATCGGTTGGGCATTGGCCATCATGGCCCTTGCCGGGCTTCGGAGCAAAATGAAGAGGAGGTCCAAGGTCATTCCAGCCCTCGAGGGTCCGGGCGTGGTACTCATTATCACAGGGATCATTGCCCTCGGATTTATCGGGTTCAGCGGCCTGGTTCAGATCGGGTGATCCATTACCAAGTGGAAGGGAAGGACAGAATTGATCAACGCTCTCCTCGTTCCCGGCCTCTCCATGGCGGCTCTGGCGGCTGTTCTTGCCGTAATCATTCTGATAGCCGAGCGCTATCTATTGGATTATGGAGAGGTGGATCTCACCATCAATGACGAGAAGAAGTTTCGGGTGAAGGGGGGAAACACCGTGCTCAGCACGTTGAAGGATCAACACATATTCATTCCTTCCGCGTGTGGAGGCAGGGCCACCTGTGCGTACTGCAAGGTCAAGGCTGTCTCCGGTTTTGGAGACATCCTCCCCACCGAGACGCCACTGCTGACCGAGGAAGAGATTGTCGACGGCATCAGACTCTCATGCCAGATCAAGATCAAGAACGATGTTGCCATCGAGATCCCCGAAGAGCTCTTTTACATCAAAGAATTTCGTGCCCGCGCGGCGAAAATCATTGACCTGACCTATGACATCAAATGGTTCCACTTGGAGCTCATCGAGCCCGATACCATTGAATTCAAGGCGGGACAGTACATCCAGTTTCAGACGCCGGAATACGGCAATCAATCGGAGTCAGTTTACCGGGCCTATTCGATGTGCAACGTGCCGAGTGCGAAAAACCGCATAGAGCTCATGGTGCGGCTCGTGCCGGAAGGAATTTGCACCACGTACCTGTTCGAGTACATGAAGGAGTCGGACGAGGTCACCTTCACGGGTCCGTTCGGCGAATTCTACCTTCGCGATTCGGGCCGTCCAATGATTTGCGTAGCGGGGGGAACGGGTATGGCTCCTATCCGCTCAATTTTGCGCACCATGCCCAGGGAGGAGATCGAGAAGCGGAGGCCGGTCTTCTTTTTTGGGGCACGATCCAGGAGAGATCTCTTTATGCTTGACGAATGGCGTGAGTTTGAAAGAGAAAACCCTGGATTTACGTTCATTCCAGCTCTGTCCAGACCGGACCAGGAAGACGAATGGGAAGGGGAAACAGGAAGGATCACCGAGGTTCTGACCAGACACGTGGATGAGGATTCAGACGCGGAAGCTTATCTCTGCGGAAGTCCCGGCATGTTGGACGCGTGCCTAAGCGTGTTAACCCAAAAGGGCCTGCCGGAGGACCGGATTTACTATGACAAATTCGAATGATCGAGACTCCAGGCACACCGGAGATCCCCGGATCGCGGAGATCGAGCAAGAGTTGCGGCTCGGGAACTATCTCAAAGATGACGACCGGCCGCTGGCACGTGTGCTCGAAGAGGATGCAGACGCGGTTTCCCGCCTGAACATGGATCTCGACGAGATCACGTCGAGGATGAAACGCTTCTACGATCTGGGGCGGGCAGGACTGGGTGATCCCGTGGTCACCGATGACGACTTTGAGATCACGGTGAGGGAGGACCGGGGCATCATTCCCAGCCCATGGAGAGATCATTACGCGGCGCCCAAGGCCATTATCGAGGTGACCAATCTGAAAAACGGCAAGACGCTGAAATTCTCAATGCTCGGCTGGCACCTCATCAGGGCTCATGGTTTTTTCCAGGGTAAGGGGAGCCCCTTTCGAATCGAACCCCGGGAGTTGCACGATTTTTTCGAAGAAACGTGAGCTGTGGTTCATTCCCGCGCGTAGTGCCCTCTGATAGGACGTGGTCCCGCCCACGCATAAGACGTGGGGTATAAGGTGGGCATTGGAGCGGCCCATGCGTCCGCAAGGGGTCCCCACTCACCTAGAACAGGTAATCGTCTCCAAAGAGGTCGTCGTCCTCCCCTCCTGCCCCCGGCATTTCTCCGTATTGCTGCAGGTGCTGCTGAACAAGCTCACTCTCCCTCTTCGAGAAGATCCGGTCCTCCCCTCTGTTTTTCATGCCCGCGTCCCTGATCGCGCCGGTCGGATAGACTTCCACGCATGCCGTGCAGAATTTGCATCCAAAATCCTTCAACGTAGGGGCTACCGAGCCTACGGTCACCTTTCCTTCACGGTCGAATACGAATCCAATGGCATTGATGCCCCGAAGCTCTCTGCAAGCCCGCACACAGCGAGTGCAGCCGATGCAGAGATTGTAATTCCGGGTGAGCAGCGGCTCGTCCTCGATCACGGGCAGTGCGGTCGGGATCCATTTGGGCGTGGCAGGACTCATGCCGACGTAGTCCGCGACTTTCTGGAGCTCGCAATTTCCCAGGAGCGGGCAACAACGCTCATTCTCGGGCACGTTCGACGAGCACTGGGTCCGTGGCTGAGAGTCCGTCTCCGTGTTGTGCCTGTGCCGGTGGCCGAAGGGAATCGCGGTCCGGAGGTACTTCGAGAGCCCGGATCGGTCACCTCCCGGCCCCTTCTCATCTACCAGGAGTGGGATATGGCGCTCGCTTCACACGCTTCCACACAGGGAAGCGGATGGCGATCCGACCGCGGTTTGCACGGACCGCACTCGTACTTCACCTTTTTCTTTTTGTCCTGGCGCACCACGGCCAGCGGTTCGTCTCTGAAAGGATCGTTCGGATCTTCCTCCAGCAAACTGGGTGTCCCACTCGGTCCTCAGCGGCTCGAGGCCGATCTTTTTCTTGAGTCGGTCGATAACTCCCCGATTCTTTGCCATGCCGCCGGTGATGGCAAATCCCGGCTCCACGCCGACCCGCTCGAGCAGCGAATAGATCCTGTCCGCCATTGCAGAGCAGTACGCAGCGAGAACCTCATTCGTTTTCCACCCCTTCCGCAAGAGACCGGTGGCTTCGGATTTCGCGTACACCACGCACGTGCTCGAAACCGCACGGGGCTCTTCGGCGATCTGGAATGACCGATCACCCACATCGCCGATGGGAACGGAAAGCAGGTCGGCAAATACTTCCATGCCTCGACCGGTGCCCGCGGCGCATTTGTCGTTCATGAGGAAGTTGGTGACCTTTCCCTTGCCGTCGCAACGGATCGCCTTGATATCCTGCCCGCCCACGTCGAGCACGGTGCGCACCTCAGGTCCGTAAAGGAAGTGCGCGCCCCGGGCATGACAGGCGATCTCGGTCACCGATCGGTCGGCCATGGGGACGTTCACCCTGCCGTACCCGGTGCCGATGCAATAGTCGACCCGATCCGGAGTCAGATCGGTTAGGGCCAGGGCAAACTTGAGCGCGTCTTCTGCGCTGGTGGGACTGTCCGACCCGGTCCTCATATTGCCGTACGCGTACATCTTGCCTTCCACCATGATCACGGCCTGAGAGCTGACCGATCCCACATCAATCCCCGCGGTGACAAATTCACCGTCCTGCCACTTCACATCCAGGCTGACCCAGTTGGTCTCTTCCCATCGCCAGAATTCTTGTTTCTTCTCCTCAGCCATCGGCATGTCCTCCACGTTTCGTGTCCCTACGGTGTTATCCTCACGTTCAGGGCCGCTACGACCGCGGCCCCGGTAGCGGCCCCGTACTCGGGATCCTCGGGTATGAAGATTTGGTCCACGCCCAGCTCTCGCTTCAGAGCTTCTACGAATCCGGGATTACGGGCAACGCCACCGATCATGACGATGTCAGGATTGACCCCGATACGGCGGATCATAGAGACGATACGGCTGGCCATGGCGTCGTGGATTGCCTTGCTGATATCCTTCTTCCGGGTCTTGGCGTGGATCAAGCCGACGACCTCCGATTCCGCGAAGATGGTGCACTGGGCATTCATGGGAATGGCCTTGTCAGAGGACAATGCCAAGGGCCCCATCTCCTCGAGAGGGGTGCCGAGCGCACGGCCCATTGCCTCGATAAACGCGCCCGCGCCGGCCGCGCATTTCTCGTTGATCGCGAAGTCTTCCACGGCTCCATTCTCATTGAACTTTGCCGCTCGACCTTCCTCCGCGCCCACATCCGCGACGGTGCGGGACTTGGGGAAGAAAAAGTGGGAGGCCATGGCAATGGCTTTGATGTCATTGACCTGCACATCAGCCTCCTTGATTGATTTTGCGCCGGATCCTGTGCCGCCTATGGAATCCAGCTGGTCCCTGGATATACCCGCTTGCTCCATCGCCTTTTCCAGAGACTGTTTTACCGCTTCCGATTGCTCGAAGCCCGTCACCACACTGGCCTTGCCGATTATCTCGCCGTCTTTCATGATGACGGTCTTCGTGTTCTTGGCACCACAGTCAATTCCTGCAGTGATCATAAGACAAACCTCCTTATCGAGTGGGGCCGGGCAGATCGCCGAGCCCCGTGATGAGTACGGCCCATTACTCGGGCTTTTTCGGATTGAGGCTTTCCAGGAAGATGTCGATCCTCGTTTCCGCCGCCTTCTTATCGAACTCCCGCTCATCTCCCATATTACCTTCGTACGTCATGACCTTGTGCTCTCGCTCGAGCAAGCCCGCGCGGTTCTCAGCGATGCTGATGCTGAGACCTTCGTATCTTCGATTGTAGTGCAGGATGATCCCATCAACTGTCCTGTTGCTCGCTATGACATTCACCATCATGGCCTTCGTGCTTGAGATGGTCGAAATGTTGATGTTCCGGCCTGCTCAGATGCCGATCCGCCAGCATCCATCGCGCTTCTTCTCTCTAGAACTCACTTGTTACCGACATGACGTCTCCTCCCCACGCCTAGGTCGGGCCGTCATGGGCCCGCTCGCTCCCCTTCCC
>JARRRG010000351.1:0-3852 GCA_037380965.1 Deltaproteobacteria bacterium | reverse complement strand
GTTCGTGGTACGTCGAGCGAGGGGTCCATTACGGTGGGCAATCTCAGCTTCATGGAAGAACAGGGGGTGGATGTACGCTATTTCAAAGGCGCGGCTAAGAAACTGGAAGACGAGGGCCGAACCGTCGTGTACCTGGGCAAGGACGGCAAAGCCCAGGGAATGATAGGGGTTGTGTACGAGGTTCGTGCGTCCGCGGATTCGGTCCTGGAACAACTGCGCGACGACGGCGTTTCAGAGCTGCACCTGATGAGCGGTGATTCGGAGCAGGTTGTTCGATCACTCGCACAGGAGCTCGGTTTTGACGGGTACGGCTGGTCTTTGTTGCCCGAGGAAAAGGCCGACTATCTGGAACGACTCCGGAGCACGGGCAGGACGGTTGCGATCGTGGGCGACGGGGTAAACGACGCGTTGGCGCTGTCCAAGGCCACGGTCGGCGTGGCCATGTCCGCGGGAGGGGCCGAAGCGGCGATCGCGGCCGCAGACGTAGCTCTGGTAGACGATGACCTGGCACGGCTCATCTTCTTGCGCCGCCTCAGTCATCAGACCTTGAGGGTTGTCGAGCAGAACTACTGGCTCGCGGTCTCCACGGATCTCATCGGTGCGGCACTCGCCGCGGTGGGTCTGCTGACGCCTGTCATGGCGGGCGCGGTGCACGTCATCCACACGTTCGGTATATTTTTCAATTCCAGCCGCCTGCTCGGTTGGAAGCCAGAAGAAACGAAAGAGCGGACCCGCCCGGGACGGGGGTCCATTCGGAAAACCCGGCCATTGAGGCCCAAGGAAGTCAACCGATGAACGAATCCGAGAAGAAAGAAAAGCTTAACAAGGCCATAGGCATGTTTTTGCAACTGTCGCATTATGTGACGATTGTCAAACATGTCCCCGGAGAGATCAGGCTCCGTATCTCATTGTCCGGCCTGAAAGCGTTGCTTCACAACATCAAAGAATTTACGCAGGCCGATGCCCACGCTGCAAAGGAAAGTCTTCGCGGCCTCAAACACGTTCGGATCCACCCGCTCTCCCGCTCAGCGGTCATCACCTATGACGAGTCGCACATCCCATACGACCTCTGGCATGCTCTCTTCGGCCCAAAAGAGAGCAGAGAGCCGGAAGCAGTGATCGAAGAGCGCCTCCGGAAGCTCGTCTCGGCCTAAGCCCACAGCGGTTCCCAATTGCCGCGTCGCGTGAGCGTATCGATCGAAAGCGGTACCGGCAATGTTGCGAAGTGACACTTCGTTCCCCGTACAGGCGTGCATCGGTCCGGCAGACGTCCCTGTCGTAATCTGAGTGTGTCCTCACATACCAGCAAAGGGGGTGCGCATGAGAGCAATACGAGTTCATGAGTTCGGAGAGCCTGACTGCATGCGTGTGGAACAGGTGGATGATCCGAAGCCCGGAGCCGGCGAGGTTGTGGTGCGGGTCAAGGCTGCGGGCGTTAATCCTGTCGACACGTACATTCGATCGGGGCAATACGGCCGGCTCCCGGAGCTTCCCTACACTCCCGGGGATGGACGCGGCGGGGATCGTGGAATCCGTGGGCACAGGCGTGACTTCAGTAGCGGCTGGCGACAGAGTCTACACGGCCGGGTCGTTGAGCGGCACGTATGCGGAAATGGCCGTGTGCAGCGAAGCACAGGTGCACCGGCTCGCGGAACGTGCGTCGTACCAGCAGGGCGCGGCCGTCGGTGTACCCTATTCGATCGCATATCGCGCGTTGTTTCATCGAGCTCAGGCCCGGCCGGGTGAAACTGTTCTGGTGCACGGGGCCACCGGCGGAGTCGGCATCGCGGCGGTCCAGTTGGCTCGAGCGGCCGGCATGAGAGTAATCGCAACCGGCGGGTCGGACAGGGGCAGATCGCTCGCGATCGAGCAAGGCGCACATCATGCGGTCGATCATCATTCCCCCGATCATCTGACGCAGATCCAGGAATGGAATGATGGCCGCGGAGTCGATGTCGTGTTGGAGATGCTCGCCAATGTCAACCTCGGCAATGATCTGAGCGTGCTCGACTATGGCGGCCGCGTGGTGGTCATCGGCAGCCGCGGGACCGTCGAGATCAATCCGAGGGATGCGATGATGCGGGATGCATCGATTCTCGGCGTGGTAATTTTCAATGCCTCGGAGCGGGACCTGGCGAGTATTCATGCAGCGCTTTCCGCCGGGCTGGAAAACGGAGCGCTGCATCCTGTGGTGGGAAAGGAGATGCCGCTGGAAGATGCCCCCGCGAGTCACACCGAGGTGATGAAACCCCAGGCGTACGGAAAAATCGTGATCATCCCATAAATGACCGCGGACTCCGCGTGAAAAAATGCATGGCCGCGCAGCTCCACCGAACGTCGCGGCCGTTACGAGATCATAGGCTGATCTGCCGGTACGGAGAGACGTACCGATGAAACAGGTCCCTCCGTTCAGATGTGATTCATCGAGCCAAAAGACTTCCCATATCGTGAGTGTCGGATCGAGGCTTCACCCTAGAAAGGACGATAGCCGCGGGTAAAGCACCTCGGGTACGCCCTGCCGGTGCCCACCTTGAGGAGCTTGGCCTTCTTGGTGACCAGATAGGTCGCCTTGACGGGACGGCCCTGTATGGCGGTCGACCAGCTACACGACCATGTGACCGCGGGCCCGGGACCGCTGCAATAGGGATTGCAGAGCGGCGCAACCCCTTTTGCCCTGCCCTTGCACAGAATCGTTTTGGGATAGATCTTTTTCGTGACGGTCTCTTTGAAAACAGTATGCTTCGCCAGTTTGGTTATCGGCGGCACAACAGAATAGGGCGGGCACCCTTGAGTGGCCGGACAAAACGCCTGGCCCGCAATCGCGGACGCGGCGAGCGACAATGAAGCGAGGAGCACGAGTACGGTAACGAGCGATCTCTTCATCCAAACCCTCCTTCAGGGACGTGATCTAAGCTGAAAAAGCTTTCCAACCCCTTCGAGCCGGGGCCCTATCACGGCTTCCCAGGTCTGTCAACAAAAAAAGCGACCACTTTTCACTTGTTACACATATTTCCAAGATTGTTCATTTACTCATGGAGCCACGTATCGGCAGGTTCTCCAGATCCATCCCGGATCACTCGAGCTGAGCTTTCAGAGATGTTCCGCAGGATTCACGCGCACGGGTTGAGCTCGATGGTGGGGAACAGTACGGGGGAACGGGGCGTACAATCGCCGTACGAGTCCTTCCTCCGGCGCTTGACCGTGCGGTTCCCTGTACGATGGGGTGGCGTGGTGGCGGGGTGAGTCTCGACTCGAGTTCCGACACGGGATCAAATCCTTGCCGGCCAGCTCGCAGGCCATCCGAAACGAAGCCGCAGGGAGATTGAGCTCTGAGCCCCTGTCCGCTTTTTCCATCCAGGCCGGGCACGGTGCCCCTGGATTCCCAATCCGAACAGATGCGCGAGAACGTCTATCGTGGATTCTCCTCCAGGAGGACGGATGCCTGAGAGCACACCGGCCTCGATGGAATGTGCTTATGTGGCGCGAAATTGAATCAGGTAATTGTATCCAAGATCAATCAGATCCATTTTTTCAAAACCGTATTGCGTTATTGAGTCTTCGACCTCTTCCGGTGACAAACGGATATGTATTGGCGGACCAAACGGCTGGTCCTCTTTCTTGCAATTGATAATTGCCACGCGGCCACCCGGTTTTACCACGCGGTGGATTTCCGCGGACAACCTTTTCCCATGCTCGCCCAGGTTAATGGTATGGAGCACGGTAGCCAAAAAACAAACATCGATGCACGCATCTTCGATCGGCAGCGTCCCGGTAATATCGCAGACTATCGCCTTGATGTTGGTAAGTCCCCGAGCATCGGCTTCTTTTGTGAGACCGTCAATCATATATTTC
>JARRRG010000350.1:0-3862 GCA_037380965.1 Deltaproteobacteria bacterium | reverse complement strand
GGCGCTGAAAGGCTTCGGCGCGGCCATTATGGGCGGTCTGGGCAACTTCTATGGAGCGGTGATTGCCGGATTGATACTTGGTCTTTTGGAATCGCTCAGCACGGGCTTCATTTCGTCATCCTACAAGGATGCCGTGGCTCTGATTGTCCTTCTCCTGGTGCTCTTTTTGAGGCCTTCCGGCTTGTTCGGCAGCGCAACGATACTGGGGAGCAAGAGACTCTAGACATGGGGAAAAGAGACAAAACAAGCGTGATCCTTCTCTGCGCGGTCCTTATCCCGTTGCCGTTTATTCTGAGCCGCTGGGACGCGACCTCCTACTATCCCGATGTCCTCGTCTTTGTGGCGATTCATAGCATCATTGCCACCGGTCTGTGCCTGCTGTTGGGCTTTGCCGGACAGATCTCACTGGGGCACGCCGCGTTTTACGGCATAGGAGCGTACGCGTCGGGAATCATAACGACGAAGCTCGGCTATTCCCCGTGGCTCGCCATTATGGCGGGAATCCTGATTGCGTGCTCGGTGGCCTATTGTGTCGGGGTTCCTGCTCTGCGCCTTCGAGGCCACTATCTCGCGATGGCCACGCTCGGATTCGGCGTGATCGTGTACATCGTGTTCAATGAGTACATCTCTCTCACCGGCGGCCCCTCAGGATTCGGGGAAATTCCCCGGCTGTCCCTCTTCGGGATATCACTCGATACGACCACGAGGTTTTACTATTTTGCCTGGTTTCTCGCAATCATCGTTCTCATTCTCTCGCTCAACATTGTCCACTCGAGGGTTGGGCGAGCGCTCAGGGCGATTCACGGAAGCGAATTGGCAGCCACCGCGGTCGGGGTGGACGCGGCCGCGTACAAGGTGCAGATCCTGATGGTGAGCGCGGCCTTCGGCGCGGTGGCCGGGAGTCTGTACGCGCATTATGTCACCTTTGTTAATCCTCCTCCCTTCAACATCTTCTTCTCCCTCAAGCTCCTCATGATGGTGGTGATCGGTGGAACCGGCAGCGTTTGGGGTGCATTCGCGGGGGCCGCGCTGCTCACCTTTCTCCCGGAGTGGCTCTCCTTTCTGGAAGACTTTGATGTTCTTGCGTACGGGCTTCTTTTGCTGGTCATTGTGATGTTTCTGCCGGACGGTCTGATCGGCCTGGTGAGTCGCTCACATGCCCTGGCTCTCAGAATCGTGCGGAGGGCGTGAATACCCGATGAAACCTCTTCTTGAACTGAGAGATGTTTCCAAGAACTTCGACGGCGTCCTCGCTATCGCGGACCTGAGCTTCGGGGTGCCCAAGAATGTGGTCAAAGCCATTATCGGGCCCAACGGCGCGGGAAAGACCACGTTGATCAACATGATTACCGGCATGATCCGTCCTTCTTCCGGAGAGATCGTGTTCAACGGTCGCGCGATCACGAACCTCAAGCCACACGTGATCTCCGCGCTTGGAATTGCCAGGACGTTTCAGGCGGTTGAGCTGTTTGAAAACATGACAGTCACCGAGAATGTGATGGTAGGATGCCACGTCCGGTCCCACAAAGGAATCGTGAGCTCCGCGCTTCGTCTGCCCGGCGTCGGGAGAGAGGAAGCGGAAATCGGTAAACGCGCGATCGAATACCTCAAGTTCGTAGGCATTGAGCAATACAAGGACCGTATGGCGGGAACGGTTCCCTTTGGAGTGCAGCGGCTCGTCGAAATGGCTCGGGCCGGCGCGTCTCAGCCGGAGCTGCTGCTCCTGGACGAGCCCGCGGCCGGGCTGAACGAGGCGGAAACCCGCAAGGCGTCACAACTGATCAGACAGATATGCGAGGACCGCGTGACCGTTGTCCTCGTCGAGCACGATATGAAGATGGTGATGGCGATCTCGGACGAGATTCTCGTGATTGACTACGGTCGCAAGATAGCGGAAGGGACGCCTGACGCGGTGAAGTCCGACCCTCAGGTGATCGAAGCGTACCTGGGAAAGCGCAGGCCACATGCTTGAGATTCAGGATTTGAGTGCCTTCTACGGCAACATACAGGCCTTGAGGGAAGTTTCCCTGAAGGTGCCGGATGCCTGGATCGTATCGATAGTTGGGGCCAACGGCGCGGGCAAATCTTCGCTCCTCAAATGTATTGCCGGTGTCCTGACATCGAAGCGCGGGAGTATTCGATTTGACGGGCGGGAAATGGGCGGAATGGCCCAAAAGACCGTTGTCGAGCAGGGCATCTCGTTGGTTCCCGAAGGACGCCAGTTATTCTCTCAGTTGAGTGTGTTGGATAACCTTCTCCTCGGAGCGTACACCTATTTCAGGAGAAGGAATCGTGAGCGGATTTCCGAAGCTCTTGAACAGGCATTTGCCATGTTTCCGCGTCTTCGGGAGCGGCAGTCCCAGGTTGCCGGAACGCTTTCCGGCGGGGAACAGCAAATGCTCTCAATCGGTCGGGCACTCATGGCTCGACCCAAGGTACTGATGCTTGACGAGCCCTCTCTCGGACTGGCACCGCTTATCGTGGAGGAAATCCTTGACACAATCGAGACGCTCAATCAGCGTGGAGCAACCATACTTCTGGTGGAGCAAAACGCGAGGGACGCACTGCAGTTGTCCCACTATGCGTATGTCTTCGAGACGGGGCGTGTCGTGCACGAGGGAACAGGACGAGCGTTACTCGACGATCCAATGATTGAGGAAGCGTACCTGGGAGGGGTGTGAATCGTCCCGCGCCGGGTCGCTCTGAACGAATATCCCGGACGTGCTTTTCAAGGAAAGGAGACGTGCAATGTCGGACAGGCTGATACAAGCCCTGGCGACCATGAAAGAACAGGAAGCCCTCTCTATTGTCGAAGAGCTTCTCGAACAGGGAACGGACCCTCTCGACATCTTGCGGGCGTGCAAGGAAGCGATGACTATCGTGGGGGACAACTTCGCCTCAGGAAAATACTTCCTCCCTGAGCTGGTCATGGCCGGGGAGATGCTGCTACGGATCTCCCAGATTATCAAGCCAAGGCTTGAAGAAGCTGTTGTCGAAGAGGAATTGGGCCGGGTGCTCATCGGAACGGTGGCCGGGGATCTCCACGACATCGGCAAGGATATTGTTGCGCTCATGCTCGAGGTGAACGGCTTCAAGGTCATGAACCTGGGGATCGACATTCCGCCGTCAAAATTCGTCGAGTCGATTCGGGAGTTCGAGCCTCACGTGGTTGGATTGAGCGGTTTTCTGACCCTTGCCTTCGATTCCATGAAAGAGACGGTCGAGGCAATTTCCGCCGCGGGCCTTCGCGACCGGGTCAAGATCATGATCGGCGGAGGCCAGATTGATGCGGAGGTGCTCCGGCACACCGGGGCCGACGATTACGGTTTGGACGCCATGGACGCGGTGGCCATGGCCAAGCGATGGGTCGGGGGAGGCCAATCATGAGCAAGACGCCGGAGGAGCTGTTCCAGGAACGGGAGAAACGGGTAAACGATGCGATCGAATTGAAGACGCCCGATCGCGTGCCCCTTTTGACTCATATGGGATTTATGCCCGCGGAGTACGCGGGAATCTCGGCCCGGGAGGCCATGTACGACAGAGGAAAGGCCATGGATGCCTGGACACGGGCCATCGATTACTTTCAGCCCGACATGGCCGACAACCCGTTCACCATCCGTTTTCTCGGCTCTATCCTGGAAACGCTGGACTTCAAGCAGTTGAAATGGGCGGGCCACGGACTCGAGGACAATGCTCCGTACCAATTTATCGAAGATGAATACATGAAAGGCGACGAGTACGACCATTTCCTGTTCGATCCCACGGACTTCATCATACGCCGCTACTGGCCGCGCGTATTCGGCGCGTTCAAGCCGTTCGAGTCGATACAGCCTATCAGCCAAATAATGAGCTATTACATGGG
>JARRRG010000349.1:0-6726 GCA_037380965.1 Deltaproteobacteria bacterium | reverse complement strand
GGTGATTGCTGCGGCCTGCAAAGGCTGCGGTGTTTGTTCTTCGTACTGTCCGACACGGGCGATCCTGATGGGGCGGTTCACTGACGAACAGATTCTGGCGCAGTTAGAGGCCTTTGGACGAGAGAGATTACCGTAGATCCGCGCGCTCGACCATGGGATTCGGCGGAACAAGAGATGCACGACTTTGAACCGAGAATTCTGGGGTTCCTCTGCCACTGGTGCTGCTATGCAGCCGCGGACGCGGCAGGGGTGGCACGATTGCAGTACCCCGCCAATATTCGAGTGATCCGGGTGATGTGCACCGGCAGGGTCGATCCTGTCTTCCTGATGGAAGGATTCATCAGGGGAGCTGACGGGATCTTTGTCGGCGGATGACACATTGGGGAATGTCATTACCGGTCCGGTAATCACGAAATCATTCCCAAGGTGGCCCTGATCCGGCACATCCTCGCCTCTATCGGCATCGAGCAGGAGCGACTCGCCCTGGAATGGGCTTCCGCGGCCGAGGCAATGAGGTTTGTCGATTTGATCACCGCTTTTACCGACACCATAAAACGGTTGGGACCGTTGCAGCCCGATGCGTCTCTGATGGTCAAGATGAAGGCCGCGAAACCGGCATTGGAGGATGTTCCTCTCCGTATGGCGCTTGCACGCCGGGCGAGAGCGGCAAAAAAAGAAAAGGATCTCCACACTCCTCCTTCGGAGCAGGAGATCGTTGAGGGAATGGAGCAGGTGATCGCCAAAGAGATGGCTGCTAAAGAGCTCATGCTCCACCTGAAGGAACGACCGCTTACCCTCAACGAATGCGCGGACCGACTCAATCGAGCTGAAGAGGACGTGAAGGAAATCTTTTCAAAGCTGAAAAAGAAAGGGCTCGTCGAGCCCGATCGGCTCATTCTCGCGGACCGCGCACCGGAGTAGGCAGCCACGAGTTCGAACAGAGGTTGGCATGTCCATGCTGGAAGTCGACTACGATCAACTGGATCCCGCGTTCAAAGACGAGGTGGCAAGGAGGATCGGACGCGAGGAGATCAAGCCGTGCTTCACGTGCGGCGCGTGCACCGGTATCTGTCCGGTCCGGGAGATCGTGGAGGACTTCGATCCCCGTTCGATCATCCACTGGATCGTATTGGGAATGAAAGACAGGGTGCTCGGCTCCGACCTCATCTGGCTCTGCTGCTTGTGCGACTCCTGTTATCACGTGTGCCCGCAGCAGATTCGTTTCCGAAGAGTGGCCCTCGAGCTCAGAGATATGGCCCGGGAGGAAGGGTACGTGAACGAGGATTCCCTCGAAAAGCTCAAGGCCGTGGAGCCCTTTTTGAACGACCTGTGCCGCCGCACCCTCTTCCATCGAGTGAGAGAAGGGTTTCACGGCCCGCACGTTATGCCTTGTTGGCGCAAAAACACGGCAGGTGAGGAACGATGACAGCGGAACAACTCGCGCGAACGGAAAGGATCCTCGAGAAGTTCGGGTCTCGCGGTGAGGCCATGCTCATAGCAATTCTCCAGGAAGTCCAGAAGGAAGAGCACTACTTGCCCAAAGAGATCCTCGAGTCCATTTCCCGGAAGATGGACATACCCATGACCAGAATCTATGCCATTGCCACCTTTTACAAATCGTTCAGCCTCAAACCCAAGGGGCGTCATCAGATAAAGGTGTGCACGGGCACGGCCTGTCACATAAAAGGAGCGGCAAAGAACCGGGACGAGATCATGCGCAGGCTCGGGATCTCTGACGGAGAGGTGACCGCGGACCGAAATTTCTCCGTGGAAACCGTCAACTGCCTCGGCACCTGCGCGCTCGCGCCGGTGATCGTTGTTGACGACCAGTATTACGATGGCATCACCCCGGCCAAGATCAAGCGGACCCTGGAGCACTATTCCGAAGATCATGACGAATAAGAGCGCAAAAGAGATCCAAGCTCGAATACGACTCGACGCGGTGCGCGACGCGGCCGGAAAGAGAAAAGCGAAATACCGGCATATTGTGCGTGTCTGCAATACCGGCTGCCGGTCACGCCGATCATCGATGATCGTCGACGCGCTCCATGACGCGGTCCTGGCGCGAGGGATCGAAAAGGAAGTTCTCATTCAACCGACCGGTTGTCACGGTTTCTGCGAGTTTGGCCCGGTGATGGTGGTTGAGCCCCAGGGGTTTTTCTATGGCAAGGTCACTGCCGCGGACGTTCCGGAAATAGTTTCCGAGACCCTCATCGACGGCAATCCAGTCAAACGACTGCTTTGGACCGATCCGGATAGCGGCCGGGAAGTCCTGCTCGAACGGGACATACCGTTCTACCATCGCCAGCAAAAGCTCGTTTCCCGCAAGTGTGGAAGCATCGATCCCACCTCCATCGAAGATTATCTTGCTGAAGGAGGCTACCGGGCGCTCGAGAAGGCACTCTTCGAAATGAGGCCCCAGGAGGTGATCGAGCAGGTGGAATCGTCCGGGCTGCGGGGACGCGGCGGTGGAGGATTTCCCGTAGGCCGGAAATGGAGGTCGTGCCGGCAAGCCGAGGGACTCGTCAAGTACGTCATTGCCAACGGCGATGAGGGTGACCCGGGCGCGTTCATGGACCGGTGCCTCATGGAAGGCGATCCTCACAGCATTTTAGAAGGGATGATAATCGGGGCGTACGCGATCGGCGCGCATGAGGGATTTCTCTATGTGAGGGACGAGTATCCCCTTGCCGTCGAGCACCTCTCGATCGCGATCGGGCAGGCGGAACAGCACGGCCTTCTCGGTGAAGAGATCCTCGGGTCTCAGTTCAATTTCACGGTCAGTATCAACAGAGGGGCGGGCGCGTTTGTCTGCGGCGAATCCACGGCACTGATGAACTCCCTGGAAGGAAAGATGGGGGAGCCCAGGGCAAAGTACATTCACACGGTGGAAAGCGGCCTCTGGGGAAGGCCGAGCAATCTGAATAATGTTGAGACGTGGGCCAATGTGCCGCTGATTATCAATGAGGGGCCCCAGTGGTTCCGGGACATTGGAACCAACGGGAGCAAAGGCACAAAGATATTTTCGGTCGTAGGAAAGGTAAACAACCCGGGGCTGGTGGAAGTGCCCATGGGCACGACGCTCCGGGAGATCATCTTCGACATCGGCGGCGGAATCACTCCCGGGAGCCAATTCAAGGCCGTCCAAACTGGCGGACCGTCGGGAGGATGTCTTCCCGCCAGCCGATTGGATATGTCCGTCGATTTCGATCTTCTCTCCGATGCGGGATCGATGATGGGGTCCGGCGGAATGATCGTCATGGACGAACGCACCTGCATGGTGGATCTGGCCCGGTACTACATCGGCTTCCTGATCTCTGAATCCTGCGGAAAGTGCGTGCCGTGTCGTGAGGGACTGGCCCAGATGAACGAGATCCTTACCGGCATCTGCAAAGGCCAGGCTCACGAACAGGACATTGACACCCTGCAAGAACTTGCCCTCTTCATGCGGGACGCGTCTCTCTGCGGACTGGGACAAACAGCCCCCAATCCGGTGCTCAGCACGCTCAGATATTTTCGGAGCGAATACGAGGCCTGTGCTTCAGCCTCTGTCGGCAGAACGCGGTGCGGATAGAGTAAAGCCGCGGCCGGCGGATTCTTCGCCATGGACAGCGCCCTATGAAACAGACTCTCCTCATAGACGGTAAGATGGTCAGGGTTGAGAAAGGCGCAGCAGTCATCGACGCCGCGCGAAAGCTCGGCATTTCCATCCCCACCCTCTGTCACCACGAGGCGCTCAAACCGTATGGCGCGTGTCGTCTCTGCGTGGTTGAAGTCACCAAGGGCGGTCGCACGAGACTCGTCACATCCTGCAACTACCCTTCTGAAGAAGGCCTCGAGGTGCGCACCGATACTCCCGCGGTCAGGCGGAGCAGGAGACTTACCCTTGAGATCCTCATCGCCCGATGCCCGGACGTGCCCGCACTCCAGGAGATGGGAAGACGGATGGGGATATCGGCCGCGAGGTTCCGGCTTCAAGGAAGCGGGCAGTGCATACTCTGCGGACTCTGCGTGAGGGCATGCGATGAGCTTGTCGGCGCGCAGGCCATCGCACTCGGAGAACGGGGCATCGAGAAGAAGGTCGCAACCCCCTTCAACAGTCCCACCACCGCATGTATAGGATGCGGTTCCTGCACGTACATCTGTCCCACCGGATGCATAGAAATGATGCCGGAAGGGACGGAAATGGTTCTGAGGACGACCGGCCATACCCTCGAAAAATGTATGAACAACTATCAGTGCGCGAGCTGTGACGTCAATAATACCTTTGTCCATGAAATGAAGAAGGCGATCGCGGATTTCAGACGAGAACGCTGACGGCGATTCAAGACTCGAAGAAGTCAGGAGACGTTGTCAACCTACTTCCGAGACGGACCACTAGCTATCCAATTGCCGTAACTCCTTGCAGAACACATTAAATATGTCGCTGAGCCTCAGGATGCCTGTGACACCCGCTTCGCCTTTTACGAGCAATGAAGCTCGGTTTCCCATCAGCATCATGTGTATTGCTTCCGCTATCGAGGCGTCTTCATGGATGAATTCTTCCTCGCCCGGCCTGGCCGCAATGTCTTTGACCTTTCGGTCCTTGGCTCTATGGCACATATCCGTCAGGGGCTCATCCCAGAGATCGTACTCCTCCATCAGGGATGCAATGGCATGGGAGTCGAACTCGGAAGGCGCGACACGTCCCGATTCCTCGATGCGCGAATATTTGGGCTCGAGACTTTTCAGCACGTCAGTTTGTCTGAGGACTCCCACTACATTGTAATGTTTGTCATACACAACCACGAACCTGGGTCTGTAATCCGGAGCATCCACACGCAGTCGAGTGGTGTCCAGGGCTGACATGGCTTCGCGTAAGGTAGCCTCTTCCGAGACCGTCGGGCACATCGAGAGAGGCGTCATCAAATTGGTGACTTTGAGAGATTTCATGGTAAACCTCCTGAGCAGCACGATCCCTCGGAATGCTGCCCGAGTTCCGGATCGCGCGTCGACGAAGTTCCGGGAAGGGTTATGCTGCAGATGCCCCCGTCCGGGAGCGACTGATTCACTAAATGTTTGACAGTACACAAGTGCAAACGCCCTGTCAAAGTCAATCTTGAGACGTACCCGTCGTGACAAGCCTTCATCATAAGAGCGGGTCTCGGCATGGCTGAAGCACTCTTGACATGCCTCGTAGAGACGTGATGACCCGGGATTGTGCGGCGGTCTCCCGTCCTTGAAGTTCTTGGGATTCGTACGCGGTCGCGTGCGTTCGACTGGGAAAGGAAAAGCTTTGACTCCATAGGGCCAGTGTGTCATGTTCGTCAAAAATACCGTCCAGAGGAGGAGGGATAATGCGGACTTTGGTTATCGGTCTGGCAGTGGCGGCGCTCTCGCTGGGTCTGTTCGGCTGCAGCAAGTATGAAAAACAGATCGAAGAGCAAAAGAAACAGATCACGATTCTGAAGGGGAATGTGCAACGGCTCACCACGGAACGAGACAGCCTGAAAAAAGATCTTGCAGCTCTGAAAGAAGCCAAATCCCAATTGGACAAAAAAGCTCAGGCAATGGAGAAGAACCAGTCAAGTCTCAAAAAGCAGTTGGCCGGCATGTCCGAACTGCAGGCAAGACTGAAAACGATCCAGGCTGAGCGGGATAGCTTCAAGAAACAAGTGAATCTTCTCTCAAAATTAGAAGCAAGAATAAAAGACGTGGAGAAAGAACGGGAAGATCTCAAAGCACAACTCACGGACGCTGCCAAGTTACAAATGAAGCTCCAGGATGTCCAGAGGGAGCGGGATTCGCTCATGAAGCAACTCTCCGAATCCAAAAAGGAAGCTGAGAAAAAGAAACAACAAAAGTAAGGTCCACATAATTTGTAAGAGATGCCATTTCATCCTGCCGCGGTCAGTGAACAGGCCTCGGCAGGAACGACAAATGAAGTCTTAACTAAGACACCTGATCTGCTCGTAAAAATTGTGCGGGAGTCCCTGGCTACCGGCATTGCCGCAGCAACCATCCGGAATTGAAACAATTGTTGACAGTGTAGCCCGGCTTAGTTAAATTGAGTATTCAGGGGTATAGGCGCGTCTGCTTCTCACCTTACCAGCGCATTGTCCAAGCATGGGACCATGGGTTTCCCCCTTAAGGGAGGAAGGTAACCATGCGAATCTTCGGTTTAATTCTCATAATTGTCGGCATTGCCTTTGGGGTCCTCTTCACTTTCGCACTGCTTGGCGGAGGAGAGGATCTACTCTACGGTTTTTTCGTGGCTGGAGTGCTCATTTTTATGGGCTGGCAACTTAGGGTCTACGGCAAAGGCATCAGACAGCAGGAACCCACCTCCGACATGAGTGAGGCACGTCCAGACCAAATGCCACCCCTCGAGTTTCCAACTACCGAACTGCCCGTGACGCCGGCTGTATCCGCCGCGTTCATGCGCCAGGTGGCGCGTTGGCGGCGGACAACCGCGATTGTCTTAGCTTGCGGCGTGGGATTCTTCGTGGTCCTTGCAGTGGGCATGCATGTAGCTGTGGGGTCTCCTACCGGCACGAAAACATTTCTCATCGTGCTGGCTGTGACCGTCCCGTTCTTCGTGCTCCTTGTCGGCGGAATTCATTTGTTCCAACGCGAACGTCCCGTACGAAGTGATCTCCGCGCTTCCACCTACCTTCGAACCAGCGGCCCCGTGCAGGTAGTCTCTGTGTCCGGCGGACGGATGCTACGAATGGCCGATAGAGCCTT
>JARRRG010000348.1:0-6558 GCA_037380965.1 Deltaproteobacteria bacterium | reverse complement strand
ATTGATCGACCTGGAAATGTCCGGAACCTCCGCGTCAATCTGGCGGAAGATCTCTTCATCGGTGTAATGCTTCAGGGAAATAGCGCCGGTGGGACACTTGGCGTTACAGAGACCGTCTCCTTTGCAGAGCACAGAAATGACCCTGGCCTTTCTGCCTTGAGCTGTTTCCTGAAACTCTACAGCGCCGTAGGTGCACGCTGTGATACATGCCCCACAAGAAACGCACTTCTCTTCATCCACCTCGCAAACGGAACCGGACGCGGTGACGGAGTCCTGTGAGAGAAGAACCGCGGCCCGTCCTGCTGCGCCATATGCCTGATTAATCGCTTCAGATATATGCTTGGGATAATGTGCTGTCCCACACAGGTAAACGCCCTCTGCAGCGAAATCAACGGGCCGTAATTTCACATGGGCTTCCTGAAAGAAGCCCTCCGGGCTCAGGGCCACCTTAAATAACTGAGAGAGCTCACCAATGTCCCCACTGGGAATAACCGCGGCAGACAACACGAGGTAATCAGCATCCAGTACAAGCCTTTTCCCTAAAAGAGTATCGGTCACGGCAACCTTGAGAACGGGCCGGCCGTCTTCCGACTCACCGGGCTCTACCTCAGGTCTATCATCAGGCTCGTAGCGGATAAACGTTATGTCGTAGCGGATGAACTTGATGTCCTTTTCCGAAGCCTCCCGGTAATAATCCTCATTGAACCCATAGGTTCTCATATCCCGAAAGAGGATGTACACGTCCATCTCGGGATTCTTCTCTTTCAGTTTCAATGCATTTTTTACCGCATGGCTGCAACATACGCGGGCACAGTAGTTTCTTTCCTCATTTCTGCAGCCCACACATTGGATCATCACCAGACTCCGGGAACCGATCAGGCTTTCCTCTTCGTTGACGATCCGCTGCTCGAGCTCCAACTGGGTCAAGACCCTTTCATCTGTTCCGTAGAGGTATTCCGTGGGTTTATATTCATCCCCGCCGGTAGCCAGTACGGCCGCGCCGTGTTTAATCCGGGTGATTCTTCCTTCAGACTCGACGGTGGTGGAAAAATTCCCTACATAGCCGGAAACTTCTGTGATGGTCGCATCATGATAGACATGAATGAGCGGGTGTTGATATACGTGTGCTATGAGATCGCGCAGGTACTCCTGGACATTCAGCCCCTCAAGCGTGTAATAAATCCTTCGTGCCATTCCCCCGAGATCTGCATCCTTCTCAACCAGGTAGACCTCGAATCCCTGATTGGCCAGGCTCAGGGCGCCGGTCATTCCGGCTACACCCCCTCCGACAACCAACACAGCCTTGTTCACCGGCAGGTCAAACTCCTGCAATTCCTCCAAACAGCAGACTCGTGCAACCGACATCCGGACCAGATCCTTTGCCTTCTGGGTGGCATCTTCCTTTTCTTTGGAGTGGACCCACGAACAATGCTCTCGTATATTCGCCATGTCATAGAAATATTGATTAATGCCGCCTTCCCGAAGTGTATCCCGGAAGACCGGCTCATGAGTCCTGGGGGTACACGCAGCCACAACGACCCGATTGAGCCTCTTCTCCTTTATCGTGTCTGTTATCTCCTTGGCGGAATTGGTAGCACATGAAAAGAGCTGTTCCTGAGCATGGACGACATTGGGTAAGGTCATGGCATATTCGACCGTGGACGGCACATCGACCACTCTTCCGATATTCGCCCCGCAATGACATACAAAAACCCCAACCCGTGGTTCCTCGCCGGAGACATCCCTTTCCGGAGGATAGATTCTCTCCTTGGACAGTTTGCCTCGTCGGAAGGAGAGAAGCTCAGCACACTGGGAACCGGCTCCGCTGGCAGTGAAGACAGATTCAGGGATATCCATGGGACCCTGGAAGCTTCCGGCTACGAAAATCCCCGGTCGAGAGGTTTCAATGGGGTTGACAGGGTTGGTTGAACAAAAACCGTGAGCATTGAGCTCGATGCCAAAGCTCTTCGCCAGAGCTTCATAATCCGCGGGAGGATTCAAGCCGACGGACAGTACCACCATATCGAATTCTTCTTCTTTTACACCTTCCTCTTCAGTAGCGTATTTTACCGTTACATTCTTGGTTTCCGGATCCTCGCTTCCAATCGACACGTAGCTTCTTATAAACCGAACCCCCGGAAGACTTTCCGCTCTCTGATAAAACCGTTCAAAACCCTTGCTGAACGAACGAATATCGTTGTGAAATATCGTACACTCCGCGTCCGCGTCATGATCCTTTGTCAGAATCACTTGCTTCTGAGTGTACGTGCAGCATACACCGGAACAATAACTGTTATCGCCCGGAGTAACCCTTCGGGAACCGACGCATTGAATCCAGGCTATCCTCCGTGGATGCTTCTTGTCCGAAGCGCGCAAGATCTCACCTTCGTACGGGCCGGTCGCGCATAAGAGACGTTCGTAGTCAAGGCTGGTAACCACATTTTCAAACTGCCCGTAGCCATAGTTGCCCGTTACCTTGGGGTCAAACGCCTCGAATCCGGGCGCCAGAACGATTGCCCCCACCCTTAGTTCCAACTTCTCAGGCGTTTGATGAAGGTCTATGGTGCGGTTCTGGCAAACTGCCTGGCAAATGGTGCATTGCTTCCCGTCGAGATAAAGGCAGTTTTCGTCGATATAAGGGACAAGAGGAACCGCTTGAGCGAAGTAGATGTGGACCGCTTTATTTGTGGATATCTGTTGATTAAACGGGTCGGCAACCGAGACCGGACAGTACTCTACGCACGTCGTACAACCTGTACATCGATCCTCGATAATGTATCGGGGTTTTTTTGTCAGAGTTACCTTGAACGCTCCTGCCTGACCTTCCACCCTATCGACTTCGGCCATCGTCAGGATCTCTATATTGGGATGTCTCTTACATTCAAGAAACTTGGGAGATTCAATACACATGGAGCAATCATTTGTGGGAAAGGTCTTATCGAGCTGGGACATGTGGCCGCCGACGGTCGGGGACTTTTCTACCAGGTAAACCTTGTACCCGGCGGTGGCAAGATCAAGCGAGGCTTGAATGCCGCTGATTCCTCCACCTACAACCATTATGTCTCCCACGTTACTGTCTCGGGAGCTGTTGCACATCTGTTCTCCAACGTAATCTGTTTCCACGTTCTCTCATCCTCCGCATTGAGTTCTCCGCTTGAGCAGAGTCGGATGATTCATGTCCCGTCGCCTGCGCCGGTTTACGGGGTGAAGCTTATAAGGAGGCGTACCAATGAGGTTTCCATCAGGCACTTCCAGGAGAATCCCGCAACCACAGGCATGATAAGGACATGTGGTTCGACCAAGCCCTGGGTCAAAGAGCGTTCTTGATCCGCTATGGTTCGCGGGACACATCCTCCGATGGCGGTTGCCTCTCAGACCGACGTTGGAGCATCTCGCGCACCGTTCCATCAGAGAGCTGCGCGATCGACACTCAATCCTTGCCGTACAGCTTGACTCCGGCTCGATCGCCGCAGGGGAGAAGGGCCCAGTCCTCTAATCTTTTCGGTGAAATCGGTTACCACCTGTGCGAACCGGGGACCTTCAGCCGAAGAAACCCATTTAAGACAGACTCGTTCCGGGTCAATACCCATGAATGCCAGCAATTTATGCATAAAGGCGATCCTCTTGACCGTCATATAATTTCCGGAATTGTAGTGACAGTCGCCTATATGGCACCCTCCCACAAAAACGCCATCCGCACCTTTCTGAAATGCCTTCAAGATCATGGGCGGTCCGACCGTGGCGGAGCAGAGAGTTCGGATAGTCCGGATATTGGCCGGGTATTGAAGGCGGCTGACTCCGGCCAAATCCGCACCTCCGTAGGAACACCAGTTGCAAAGGAAGCCGATAATGATTGGTTCGTATACTTCTTCGGCCATTGCTCTTACCCTCGAAAACCGTCCTCTGAGCCAATACGTTGATGTTTGGTTGTCGGCGGACTTTCACCAGCTTCGGTGCGACAACTTCATTCCACGTCGTTGCTCGCTCTACGAGATCGGGTGCTTGTGGCCGCGGTGAGTCCATCGTGCGGCGCATCATCGCTCCTCATCGAATTCCGTCCCAGTTGCTGAATTTGTTCCGTGAATTCTGTCATCACCTGGGCAAACCGCGGGCCTTCCGATGCCGATATCCACTCTTTTCTGAACCGACCGTCCTCGATGCCCAGAAGCTTGAGAATTTTTTGTGTTTTCTCGATGGCTTTGAGCGCCTTGTAATTGCCCTCGTAGTAATGGCAGTCACCCAGATGGCAACCGGTGACGAGAACACCGTCAGCACCCTTCTCGAAGGCCCTCCCCACCATAGGAGCACCAATTGCACGCGAAGACGATGATTTTGGGTGTGAAATCCGATTTCATGCCAGGAATCCTTTGGAGCCACAGGAAAGCCGAGTGATTCTGCATTGAGCTATGGATCGAACTTTCCTATGATATAGATCGAATAATCCGATCATTAAACAATCTCTACCGGAGAATCTGTTCCTGTTCTTTCACCTTGGACCGATCAGGACCGGGCTTCTGTGCCTGGGCGTACAAGCCCTTGTCTCGACCGTTAGCAAACGCTCCAGTGAAGACACCGGCTCACCTCCGCCCCTGTTTTCGTGTCAGGGGATTCTCCGCCATCAGGACGCGCACGTCTCCCATGCGAGAGGTCAGGCCGATATCGTCCAGATAGTCGAGAATCGGGAGCGCTCTGGTCCTCCCGTACCCGAAGATCTCTCTGCAGTCGTGAATGGAGAGGCTTCCTTTTCGGCGGATCAGGTCAGTGACTTTGTGCTTGATTTCCTCGAGGGCTTCCGTGGCCAGGAACCGGTCGTCGTTCAGTCGAACGAGTTTGTTTTGCGTATGAAGGTGATCCAGAACCGTTTCCACATCTTTGTGCGCGAAACCGTCCCCGTGAAGCTTCCAGAATGTTCCGGCCGAGAACGTGGTATTGCCCTGATTTTTGGCAAATTCGACCACATTCTCGAGGAGTCTTTTGCGATGCGCAGGATGCCTCACCACCAGATTCGGAATGCGATACCCTTCATCAGTCTTCATGAGCTTTCTTTCCTTGCAAAGCTCGGAAAGCATTCGCTCGAACAAGGCGGTATCGAGGTCCGGGTTGAGCCGAAACCTGATTTCATCGCGGCTTACCGCAAACTTGGACCCATCCTTTGAGAGGACTTTTTTCACCGTCCCTACTGACTGACTTTTGAGTTGCTCGTATGTGGCTCTGACGAAGTATCCTCCGCGGTCCAGACGGAGCAATTTTCCGGTCCGCATCCTTGATCTGATTGCTGCCTGAACACCGGCCAGGGAAAAACCGGTGGAGGAGACGATTTCTTCCGCAGTCACCGGACGGTTAGGAAACTTCGAAGCATACAGGCTGACGACGGTTTTCACCTCGTCTCTCTGCAAGGGCCGCAGATAGGCCAGCGTCTTTTCCGCGTTGGCTGCTCGGAATTTTTCTTTGGGCGTCTCGAGAATTTTCCCGCCTCCAAGGACACAGCGCAGATCCAGGGGAGAGATCACAAACGGGTCCCTCGGAAGAACGGCCAACGGCTCCTGGAGCCTGAACTGTGCCAACGCGGTTTCCCCCGGATGAAACCGCTCCTTTTCCATCAGTACCAGCAGAGCGGTTGTACAGCATGTGCCGATGTGCAGCTTGAAGCGCCGGCGGTCCAAAATCGGTCGCTGAACCGTCGGGAGCAGGGAGAGTTCAGCATTCACCAGACGGGCGCGGCCAAGAATTCCCGGAGCTGCGAGTACCGTTCCCCGGCTGATTTCAGCGAGAGAAATCCCGGATAGATTGAGGCCGGCCCTCTGACCGGCAACGGCCTGCTCAACCCGCTCATGATGAACCTCAATGAACCGCACGTGGGTCTCCTTGCCGGATGGCAGCAACTGAACGGTGTCATCGCACTTTATGATTCCCGAACGAACCGTTCCGGTCACGACGGTGCCGAAAGGATCAAGGTTTCTCACCTGATCAACCCAGAGCCGAAAAGGAGCCTGAACCGTTTTGCCATCCACACGATCGGCCGCGCATTCCAGAGCGTGGAGGATTTGATCCAGACCTCGGCCGTCTACTCCGGAAAAAGGGATGACCGGCTGGCCTTCCAGAAACGAGCCTTGCACGATCTCCCGAATTTCCATTTCCGCGAGCTCCACAGTCTCATGATCCACTACGTCGGTTTTGCTGAGCACGATGAAGCCGCCCTTGGCCTCGAGGAAATTCAAAATTTCCAGGTGATCCCTGGTCTGCGGCATGACTCCATCGTCCGCGGCTACGACGAGGATGGCGATATCGACGTTGCTCAAGCCACGAATCGTGTTCTTCAGAAAATCGCGGTGACCGGGCACGTCCACGAGAGCGATCCGCCTGCCTGATGGAAGCTGCAACGGCGCAATGCTCGGTTCGATGGAAAGACCGCGGTGCTTTTCTTCCTTGAGTCGGTCCATATCGGACCCGGTAAGGCATCGAACTAACATGGTTTTGCCATGGTCCACATGTCCTGCAACGCCTGCGGTGATGAATTTGTCCATAGCTTTCAATTCCCCGTCGTTTCTCGACGTCCCT
>JARRRG010000347.1:0-3888 GCA_037380965.1 Deltaproteobacteria bacterium | reverse complement strand
CCTGTCATTGCGATAGCTCCGTGTTCTGCATGTGGCCGCTTTCCAACTTGTACGAGTGAGGGATTCCTGCAGCCATTTCGAGTTAGAGCTTGAGGCTACTCACATAGCGCGCCCGGGCGTATCATCAGAAGAATATCGCGTGTGAGATCCAGGAGACGACGGTCACGATCAGCGATCCCAGGAGCGCGTCCCAGAATGACCTGACCTCAAAGCCGGGTACGATGGCCCCGGCCAGCATGAACATCAGCGCGTTGATGACAAAGAGGAAGAGGCCAAAGGTGATGATCGTGATGGGAAAGGTGACGAACACGAGAACGGGCCGTAGTATGGCATTGATAATGCCGAGGATTGCCGCGGCGAAGATCGCGGTCCCTGCACTTCGTACCCTGACTCCGGGGATGAGGTACGCGGCGATGAGAATGGCGATGGTGATGACAATCCAGCCGACGATTATGCGGATCATCCGATGTGACCTCCTTTTTTCAAGCTCACGTTCCGGCTTTTCAACGTATCGAGTATGGGTTTGAGGACAAGGATCTTCTTGGTACTATGGTCCCGGGCCGGCCGTTTGCCAAGGGCTTACTCTGATTTCTTTTCTCAACGCCAGCGTTTTTTCCGCTTGTACCGCTGGTATCCCTTGACCGAGACCTCGGACTTTATCCCGAGGTAAAACTCGCGCACATCCTCGTCTTCCATGAGCTCCGAGGGTGTTCCAGCCAGGACAAAGCGGCCGTTCTCGAGCACCAGGCCGTAATCCGCGACATTGAGCGCCATGCGCGCGTTCTGTTCCACCAGCAGGATCGTCACACCGCTCTCGTTGATCTCCCGGATGACGTCAAAGATCCGGTTCACCATTACCGGTGCGAGACCGAGGGACGGTTCGTCCAGGAAGAGCAATTTGGGACGGGCCATGAGCGCTCGGCCGATGGCAACCATCTGCTGTTCGCCGCCGGAGAGGGTCCCTGCCCACTGTCGATCCCGCTCCCGGAGCACCGGGAAAAGCTGATAGACCCTGTTAAAATCCTCGACCACCCGTGACCGCTCACGTCGCGGGTACGCTCCCATGAGGAGGTTCTCCCTCACGGTGAGCTCCTCGAAGACATCCCGCCCTTCGGGCACGTACGAGATGCCCATGCGCACGATATCCTCGACCTCTTTCCCGTCGATCCGCTTCCCGAGGAATTCGATGGTGCCTTTGTCGGGCTGGTCCTCGATGAGGCCGGTAACGGTCTTGAGCAGCGTGGTCTTTCCCGCGCCGTTGGGCCCGAGGATCGCGATGATTTTCCCTTCCGGCACTTCGAGGGACACGCCCCGCAACGCGTACACCAATCCGTAATAGGTCTCGATGTTGTTGATCCGGAGCACGTTTAGCTCTCCCCCAGATAGGCCTCGAGGACTTCCGGATGGTTCTGTATCTCTTCGGGCCTTCCCTCCGCGATTTTGCGGCCGTAATTGAGGACCGTGATCTTCTCCGAGATTTCCATCACGAGTTTCATGTCGTGCTCAATGAGGAGACCGGTGATGCGAAACTCTTCCTGGATATCGTGCAGCCAGATCATAAGATCCTGCTTTTCCTCCATGTTCATTCCGGCCGAGGGCTCGTCCAACAGCAGAAACTTCGGTTCCAGCGCGAGCGCGCGGCCCAGCTCCACTTTCTTTTGAACGCCAAAGGGCAGGTTGGAAACGAACGAGTCCCGTGCGAATTGGAGGTCAAGGAAGTCGATAATGCGCTCCACACGATCGCGGTTGTGTCGCTCGTCGCGAGCGGCTCTGGACCGGCTATGGAAGCACATCGCGCCCGAGAATAGGCCAGTTCTGAGAAAATGGTGACGACCGAGCATAAGGTTGTCCATCGCGGTCATGTGACTGAAAAGCTCGATGTTCTGGAACGTGCGGGCAATGCCGAGGCGTGCGATCTTGTCCGGGCTCAGGCGCTGAATCTCTCGGCCCTGGAACATGATGCGCCCCGCGCTCGGTCGGTAGATACCGCTGATGCAGTTGAACAGCGTGGTTTTTCCCGCTCCGTTCGGTCCGATAACCGCGGAAAAGGAGTGTTGCTCAACACTGAGGCTGACATCGATCAGTGCGTGCAAGCCGCCAAAGCTGATGGATAGATGCTCGATCTCAAAGAAACTCATGCGCGCAACCAGCCGCGAGGAATGGCATTCCTGCAGGCGAGAAAGGGTTCCTGCGGGCCCCGGGACCGGCGATTGACGCGCGATGCCGGTCTCGAAGCCCTCTGTGTGTGCGGATTCCCTACTTCCCGATGCCGATCCAATCCGAGAGACGCTTTGTCTTTCCTCCCTTCAGGGCCTCTACGATGAACACCTCCTTCTGCCCCTGGCGGTCGTCGGGCCTGAAGGTGATGTGCCCGAAGATGCCTTTGAAATTCGTCATCTTGTCCAGCTCGTTGATGACCCTGTCGGTGGTGACATCGCGGCCGACCCGCTTGAGAGCCTCGACCAGCGGTTCGGCAAAGCCGATGCCCGCGAGGTAAAACAGTCCGAAACGTTCGCCCTTGGGGCCGAACTTCTTGAAGGCTTCCCGGTATTTCTTCATGAGCGGTGAATCAGCGTCAGGCAGTTCCGCGATCAGTGAAAAGACGGTTCCTTCCCAGAGTCCGCCGGTGATTTTGTTCATTAATACCGGATCACCCAAGGTGCTCGGAGCCATCCACTTGGGATTGAACTTCATTGCCGCGGCGGTTTTTCGCATGATGACCGCGCTGGTGGGGTTGACCCAGAGGATGACGACCTCCGGGTTCGCGGTCTTGAGCTTCATGGCATGGGACCGGAGATCCCGATCCTGGGGCTCGACCGGCACTTCCGCGGCGAGCTTGAGGTTGTATTTCTTGAGCTGCTGGCGAGCGCCCTTGAGACCGCCTTTGCCGTAATCGTCGTTCTGATAGAGGAACGCGATCTTCTTCTTGCCCATTTTCTCGACCGCGTACTTCACCAGGATCGCGCCTTCATCCACATAGTTGGGATATATGAAAAAGAAATGCCGGTCCGGCTTGATGGACCACGCATTGGCCAGCGCAAGCCAGATGATGTTGTGCTCCGCGAGATAGTCCCGAACCGCGAGCGCGCACGCGGTGCAATCGCCCGCGACAAAGGCAAAGACCCCGGGACCTTCCACAAGCTCCTTGACGCCGGCCACCGTCCTCGCGGGATTGTACTGATCGTCGAACACGAGGTGGTTAATCTTGCGGCCGTTAATACCGCCCTCCGCGTTGATCAACTTGAAATAGACGTCGGTCCCGCGGGCCACCGCACCCCAGGCCGCGGCCGGTCCGGTCAGCGCGGCCCATTGACCCACATTGATCCGGGTGTCCGTGACTCCGGGAGTATCGCCGGCCCATGCCGCGGCTCCTCCGAGGCCAATGAGAAGAATCCCGATCAGGCCGATGGTTCCGAGCAGCTTCTTTTTCATCATGTCCCCTCCTTCCTCCAGGCGATAGGGTTGATCAAGAATCGACGACACGTTGCGTTTCCTTCACCGTCACAGCCGGAAGCCAGACTGTTGTGTCGAGCTTCGCAACCGTTCGCCCGATCACACCTTCTTTACATAATGGCGAGCGAGAAGGCCGCTGGGGCGTATGCACAAAATGATCACAATCAGGGCGAATGCCACCACGGATTTAAATTCGATTGAAACATAGGTGCCGAACAAATTCTCTACGACGCCGACGATATATCCTCCAACCGCGGCGCCCGGCAGACTCGTCATGCCCCCGAGAACCGCGGAGCTGAAGCCTTTGAGAAGAGGATCCCACATCATGTACGGGTCGAGGGTGGATGCCGGCGCTATGAGCAGCGCCGAGACCGCGCCGACCACTGAAGACAATCCCCAGGTTCCCATGAGGATGCGGTTGGTCCTGATTCCCAT
>JARRRG010000346.1:0-6940 GCA_037380965.1 Deltaproteobacteria bacterium | reverse complement strand
GATCGCGTTGGGAAATGACACGCTCGGCCGGTACACGGTGGTCTAGATCACAGGCCTGCCGCTGCGATCCCGGGGGGTGTTCGCAGACTGCCAGACTCCCTCCCCTGGAATGGGCGGCGAGGTGTACAATGCCTTGATATTCTCAAGATGCAACAGATCGAGCGGATCGGCCGAAAGAAGCGCGGGACCGCCCCGTTCAGGAAGCACAACAGTTTCGGAGTTCACCATGCTGGTGGTCCGCGTCCGTGCGCTTGCAAGCGACGCGTGGGATATTGCCGTTCCGGGCCCGCGATCAGCCCGATCTGCCTTCGCAGTTGTTTGAAGTGAGGTTAGGGGCGAGACTCTCGTATCGGCCTGCTGAGCACCTGCCTGACCAGGACCTCCAAGAACCGACAGAAGCAACAACAATATAAGAGCCGCGATAGCGGACAAAACGACTCCCTTAGCCAAGTCAGCCACCTTCGCAAAAGTGTAGTAGGAACTCATCCCAGCAGAGTTTGTCCTGCTATGTTCTTTTTATATCGTAAAATGCAAAAAATTTCAATGATGAACCCGCGCTCACTCACCTAAAGCCTGCGCAGTCCGGCCCAATTCCCGGTCAGTCATCGAGGAATATCTTGGGAAGAAAAACAAGTAAAATTAATCCACTATCATGACTACTTCATGTTCTGGTTGACTATTTACCGGAAGACCTCAACCGTGCACGAAAAAGAGGCCGGATCACTCCCTCTCAGGCTCGACGATCGTCCTCCCTCGCCTGGTCATCCACGTGTGTCCGCCGTGTTAATTGCCCGTGTTGAACCTCATCATTATGGCTTCGAGGACCGTTCCGCCTATGGCCCTGGCCTTTTCGGAGATCGTGTAACAATATGATGAATCCCCGCGCGGGTCTATGTCCCCGATCTTGAGGCTGTTCGTCACTGGGGTGCCGGGTCGTATCAGACCTCTGAGCGCACCCGCCAGACTCGCCTTGACCGGGGTATCGCCCACGTATCCTATGGTTTGGTCCATTTCCACCAGGACTCCGATTTCAAGATCCGAATGAAAGATCCCGTCTGACGGAGCCCTGAGCACCCGACGAGTGCTCTGGCCTCCAATATCTCCGGGCGTGCCGGTGTTCGGCGAGGCGTACCCGTCGAAAATCAGGCGACCCAAGTTGTGACCCCTGTTGGTTTCAACAACGTAGTGAACGTCGCCGCCCGCGCAGAAGCCGGGGCCAAGTCCAATGACAAGGGGTGCGTCGTCCATAGATGTGCCGAGATTCTTTTTGGCCAGAATGGCATCCACGACCACGTCCGGCTTAATGACATGCCGGCCCTCATTTTCAGGGTCTACGAGGAGAGGCATGTGACCGGCTCGCCATATTTCTTCGGCCTGTTCCGGATTGGCGATGAGTACTGCTTGTGCTCCCTCAACCGTCTGGGTCCCCTCGTACACCGCGGGGCTGAAGCTGACCAGACGCCTGACCGTCAGTGGAGCTTCGATTTCCGTCAAGAGCAGGTTTCGAAAACCCGCTCGGTAGAGACGAAAAGCGGTTCCGGAGGCCATCTCCCCGGCTCCCCGGACAATGAGTTTCTTGTCGGCAAGCTTGCAAGACATCTGGGCGAATACCTTTCCTACGCGCCGAACTCTTTCAAAGCCTCAAGCAATTTTTCCTTGGGCACCACTCCGTAAAACGCCGTCTTAATCTCTCCGTTTCGTATGATGAAGACCGCGGGGATTCTCTTAATTCCAAATTGTCGGGCGATAAGGTTCCGGTCGGTATCGACCTTGCCGATCACTACTCGTCCCTCGAGGTCCTGGGCTACCTCTTTGAGGGTGTGGTCCAGCAGCGAGCACGGGTAGCACCATTCAGCATAAAAGTCGACCACGATCGGGCGGGTTCTCGAAGCCTCGACAACCTCCTGCTGGAAGTTGTCGTCCGTGAATTTCTTGATGCGAAGTTGGCCGGGAGGCTGGCCGCCCTTCTGATAGGCGGACCACGCAATTATCATGCCTCCGACCGCGAGGAAAGCTATAATAGTGACAAGTACTATGCTCGATTTTTTCATGACGCCTCCGTCTCCTCACTCCTACTATTATGCATTTCCTGTACCTCACTGGCAATCAAAAGCTATGTCGTTTTGGTCGGAATGACTCAATCTCGGGCTGTTACGCCGCGAAAACGTGTTGCGGGAACCGGTTTAGAGCATATCAACCGGATCCACATCCACCACGATCTTCAATCCATGACCTTTGAGATGGCCTTCCTCCATCAATGTGCGCACCAGCTTTCTGACAGGAGCACGAGATGCAGCCTTGAAGAGGAGCTGCCAGCGGAAACGGCCCACCACTTTCTTTCGCGGAGCCGGCGCGGGCCCCAGGATCATCACGTCTCGAGAATCTCCTTTGATCAACCGGGAGGCTCTGCCGATCTGAACGGCTTTCTTCTCCACACGTTTCTCACTGTTGCCTTCCGATAAAAGGTTTGCAGGATGACGTGGCCCGTGACGCTTTCCCTGCCGGTTCTTCCCGCGACCTGGGTGATCATCTGGAAGGTCCTCTCCGCTGCTCTGAAGTCGGGAAAATGGAGCGACAGGTCGCCGCAGAGTACACCGACAAGGGAAATCCCGGGGAAATCATGTCCCTTCACGATCATCTGCGTGCCTGTCAAGATGTCGATCTCTTTCCTGCGGAAACGGTCCAAAATGCCTTCCAGATCGTCCCGACGCCGCGTCGAGTCGCGGTCGAGCCTTTCTATGCGAGCTTGGGGGAAGATGGCTGCCAACTCCTCTTCCACTTTCTGGGTGCCTACTCCGCCGAAGAAGAGCCGGCCTCCTGCGCACTGCGGACAGAGAGGGGGCGCGGCCTGGGAATAACCGCACAGGTGGCATCGCAATGCTCGCGCCCGCTTGTGATGAGTTACGCTGATATCGCAATTCGGGCATTTGAAGACGTGCCCGCAGGAGCGGCACTGGGCAAAGGTGTCGAAGCCGCGGCGGTTGAGAAACAGGACAACCTGTTCCTTCCGACCGAGCGCCTGTTCGATCGCCCTGGTCAAAGTCGGTGTGAGAAAGGCGCCTTTTTTCTCGTGAGCTTTTTCCGTCTTCAGGTCAACCAGCTCGACGGTCGGCAACTTTCCCCCATGGTGTCTGGTCGGAAGATCCAAGCGGGTGAGTCTGCCTCGCGCTGCGTTGACAAAAGTCTCAAACGAGGGGGTCGCGCTCCCCGCGATGACGCACGCGCCTTCGAGCTTGGCTCTGGCCAGGGCCATATCGCGAGCATTGTACGGGCAACTGTCCTCCTGCTTGTATGAGGGATCATGTTCTTCATCGACAATGATCAATCCGAGATCCTCCAGGGGGACGAATATTCCCGAACGGGCAGCTATGACGACGTTGACCCTGCCTGAACGGATGCGTCTCCATTCGTCTAGGCGTTGCGATCGGGTCAAACCGCTATGGAAGAGAGCCACGCCACTGCCGAGCCGTCTCAGAAATCGGCGCGCAAGCTGAGGGGTGAGCGCGATCTCCGGTACCAGTACCAAGGCTCGCTTGGATTTCTTGAGCACTTCGTCGATCGCACGCAGGTACACTTCGGTCTTCCCGGAACCGGTGACACCAAAGAGGAGAAACGGCCGGAACACCTCCGCTTCAATCCCCTCTCTGATGTTGCGTAGCGCAACGCTCTGATCGGGTGTCAGGCTCGGCGGCTCTTCGAGCGGGGAGGAGCGCGTCCCGGCAGCGTCCAGGAGCTCGGGGAGCTTCTGCTTCCTGAGACTGATCCGCGGGCGAGCGATTCGCTCCTCGATTCGAATCCAGTCCCTCATGACCGCCTCATCAAGACGTTTCTCCCCGATAAGGGCAACCAATTCCCGGCGGAGCATTACTCCGGAACGGATGAGCTTCGCGGGTAACGAGAGCGCCTTCTCGTCCCCCAGCCCGCCAAACCATCGGCGACCCTCCGCGGAGAGGATGGCCCACGGACGTGATCGCCTGTCCGAACCGGGAGGTAATGCGGTCCGCAGCACCAGGCCGGTTGGCAGCAGGTAGTAGTCGGCAACCCAGCGGATGAAGTCCCAGAGGCGAGCCGTGAGATAGGGCGGCTCCTCCGGGATGTCCATAACTTCTTTCAGCTCGAGGGAATCACTGGTCGATCGGCCGGTTCCCACAACGAATCCGGCACGGATCTTGTTTCGGAACGGCACAAGCACTCTACGCCCCATGTCAACCCGACCCGACAGCCCCTCCGGGACCCGATAGGTAAACGGACCTGAAATGGGCAAAGGAATTGCCACATCGATCAGAATTTCAGACTCACTCATAGTGTTGTCCGCGCCGGCCTTTCTGCGGAAGAGAGGTCGGCCGTGCTGAGGTCGTCCGGAACATCGCGGGACACCTCGGTTCAGGGAGGCGTGAACCCCGCTCGACGCGACCCGTGACCGGGAACGCGCGGGGTTGGAATCGGAAATTCTCCTGTCACGCCCACACGGCCCACATCCCGCTGGTCGGTGCAATGAAAAAAACTCATTAAAAATAACTGCCTATGATCCGTCTTCGCAGCGACCCAGGGGATCGCGTGAGAGAATTAACAGAGCCGTTGACGAATGACAAGACTCTTTCCCCAACCGACCCGGCAGGCGTGACTTCCGGCCGACTTCCACCCTCAGTGTGTTCTTGTCCGCGAGCTCCTCCAGGGCTTCCTGCCCGTACACCGGTCAACCGGGAATATGCGGAACGAATTAAGCGTCTCAGAGCGGCTTCCGCGCCTCATCGGACGATCCTCGTGGAGGGGCCGTGTCAAAATATGCGTTGACGGTCGGCTGACAGGGCTAGTACAGAATCCTTTCAAGAAGCGTCCTTGTTTCCTCCGCTGTTCCGGGGCCACTCACAGGTCCGCATGACCAACTGCTTTGCGAGGACGGTCAAGATCACGCGTTCAGGCACCGGTCAATGATTCACACCACCACCATACCGCGACCCGTCCTCGGAGCCTTGTGCTGCTTGATCGTAGCCGTGCCCTTCCTGGTGACGACGTTTCCTCCGATTACGGATCTGCCCCAGCAGTCAGCTCAGATCAGGTTGTTTGTCGAGACGATTCAGGACCCGGCCGCGAGCCCGTACAAGATTCAATGGTTCACACCGTACAGCCTCTCCTATGCGATTCTCGGAGCCTGTTGGGCTCTGTTCGGGCCAAAAAATGCAGGCCGCATGGCCATGCTTGCCATCGCGCTGCTCTGGGTGCTGGCGATGCACCTGACAGCCTATCGAAGGAGCAGATCCCCCGCGGCTGCGGTGCTGGGCTCGCTTTTTGTCTTCAATCACATCGTGTACTGGGGTTTTTACAGCTTTGCCGTAGGCTGGCCGGTATTCTTGCTCTGGTTCAGCATCACAACTGAACAGCCGGAGCGAGAGGTCTCCGCCCGGGAAGCCTTCAAGTGGGTGGGTGCGGCCATTCTTCTCTACATGAGCCATGTCCTCTGGTTGGTTGCGGGGGTTGCGTGGCTGGCGGTCAGCAGCGTGGTTTTTCGGGTACCGATCCGCTATTTGCTGTACCGGTTCCTGTATGTGGCTCCTCTCGTCGTGGCCGTACTGATCTGGTACCCCATGCTCACCGGGTCCGCCATGGCCACCCCCCCACTCTGGGGCACAACACCTCTTGATCGCCTCCATATCTTCTGGTTGGCTGACGCGGCGCTGGGAGGGCTCCAGGGCCGTGTGGAGCTCATTGTACTGGGCGCGGTTTGTGCGTGGATTCTCCTGGCGCTCTGGACCAATCGAGCGAACCTCGGTGAAATGATTGATTGGGAGCTCCTACTGGCCGCCGGCGTATTCTTCGCGTTCGCGCTGCTGTTGCCTGACAAGTTTATGAACACCATCCGGTTTGGGCAGCGCTGGGTTCCCGCGGCCATGATCATGCTCGTGCTGGGGCTCCCCACGCCTTCTGTGAGACCAGTCGTGAGGCAGGTCGCGGCTTTGGCCCTGCTCACCGTTTTTTGCGCGGTCACCACGTCGACTTGGCTCCTCTTCGAGCGAAAAGAATTATCGGGCCTTGAAGCAGCTCTCTCGGCCCTGCCCGCATCTCCCCGGGTCCTCGGGCTGGACACCGTGCGGAAGAGTGAGTTGATCAAGGGGTACCCGTTTCTCCACTTCGATTACGCGATCGTCAATGGGACTGAGCGAATTCACAAGGCTACCGAAGCCGAGCCGCTTCTTACACCAGTCACGCACAGCGGCAGGTGGCGCCTTTACCGGGTGTCACCCTCGAAGCAATGATCCGGCGCGGGACTGGCGCCCGAGCTGATGAGAGAGATCTGCATCCGCGCGGGAGCGATTGCCGATCTCACCCGCGTATTTTTCCGCTTGCCGGGCCGCGCTCCGGCCGGACTTGATTGCCTCGGGGGTGAGCAAGTAGAGGAATGTGCCGGGACGGCCGGCCAGCGCGAGATTGTCGATGCCCAGGTCGAACGCGTGCCGGATCTGACGGGGCTTGTACGGGCGACTGAGATAGCGGGCTATGAGCCGCGTATTTTTCTTGTTAAAATTTGGATACGCGTCCGCTCGTCTCTCCACGGTGATGCCGATAATTTCAGCGGTCCTGATTCCGAAGGTCCGGCTCAAAAATGTTTCCGCCTGCTTCTTCCAGAAACCATCGGGCGCGTCCGCCCTCCGATCGTTGGGCAGAAAAGAGACCTCAAGACACAAGCCGGTTGCGTTGGGCGGTGCGTGGTGCGGATTCAGCACCTTCATCTCCGACATCCGGTAAAAGGGTATGGCCGGGTCAGGTATCCAGGTCCATTCGGTTTTGAGCAACGTCGGCCGGGCAATTCGGGCAAAGACGAACAAGACGTTGAGATAACCGAGCCCTTCCAAGCCATGGAGCCGGTGGCTGCCGACCATCATCGCTGCCAGACGGTTCAGCGGGATCGTGCTGATGACATAATCGGGCCTGATCTCTCGTC
>JARRRG010000345.1:0-3890 GCA_037380965.1 Deltaproteobacteria bacterium | reverse complement strand
ATTGAATTTGCGGAGAAAAAAGAACTTGCGCGCATTGCCGCGGTATGTCAGGGTGGGCATAAGGGGGTATGTCTCACACGACATAAGTGCTGGTGATCTGTCTGATCCGCTGGAAGCATGTTTCATGAGGTTTTGGTTAAAAGAGAGGGGGTCACAAGTCAAGTCCCGAGTGACTGTGCAAACCCCTGAAGTACGCTTCGAGCGACGAGGTTGAATCTTGATAACGGTTCCAACAGCATCAGAAAGGAGGACGAGTTCATGGACGTGACTCGCCGGGGATTTCTCGTGATTTCCGGTGTGGTCGGTGCTGGCGTTGCGCTGTCTTCACTTGGTCTGGATCTGGGCCCGTCAAAGGCCTATGCAGACGAGGTAAAGATCAACAAGATGAAGACCGCAAAGAACACCACTTCGATCTGCCCCTACTGTTCGGTGGGTTGCGGGCTGATCGTGAGCACTGAACCCAAGACCGGAAAAGTCATCAACATCGAGGGTGATCCGGATCACCCTGTCAACGAGGGGACGCTTTGCTCCAAAGGCTCGGCTGTGTTCCAGACCACCGCGAACAACCCGAGTCGACTTACGAAGGTCCTCTATCGGGCCCCGTACAGTGACAAGTGGGAAGAGAAGCCGTGGGACTGGGCGATCACCGAAATAGCGAAAAGGGCCAAGGCGACGCGGGACGCTTCCTTCATCCCGAAGAACGCCAAGGGCCAGGTCGTGAACAGAACCGAGGCCATCTGTCACATCGGAAGTTCGAACATCGATAATGACGAGTGCTGGGCGGTCAACGGGCTGATGCGATCATTGGGGCTCGTTTACATAGACCACCAGGCACGGATATGACACAGCCCGACAGTTGCGGCTCTGGGAGAGTCGTTCGGTCGCGGCGCAATGACCAATCACTGGATCGATCTCAAGAACAGTGATTGTTTTCTCATCATGGGCAGCAATGCAGCTGAAAATCACCCCATCTCCATGAAATGGGTGCTGAGAGCCAAGGATCGAGGTGCAAAGATCATTTCCGTGGATCCGCGCTTCACCAGGACTTCAGCCGTTGCCAACTTCTGGACCGGCTTGCGTTCAGGAACGGATATCGCCTTTCTGGGTGGGATGATCAACTACATTCTGGCAAACAAGAAGTACTTCAAAGACTATGTGGTCAACTACACCAATGCTCCGTTCCTTGTGGACGAGAAGTTCACATTCAATGACGGGCTCTTCTCCGGTTGGAATCCCAAGAAAAAGAAGTATGACAAAGCTTCCTGGGCAATCAAGAGGGACGCGAAGGGATTACCGATGCAGGATAAGACCCTCAAGAATCCTCGCTGCGTGCTGCAGTTGCTCAAGAAGCACTATTCCCGTTATACCCCGGAAAAGGTCTCCTCGATCACCGGGACCCCCGTGGAAGATCTCCTGACGGTCTACAAGACCTATGCGGCGACAGGGAAAAAGGGAAAGGCCGGCGCGATCATGTATGCGCTTGGATGGACCCACCACACCGTGGGCGTGCAGAACATTCGCGCGAGCGCCATTCTCCAGCTCCTTCTCGGTAACATCGGAGTCCCCGGCGGTGGAATCAATGCCCTGCGAGGTCAGCCCAACGTACAGGGATCCACAGACGGTTGTCTCCTCTGGCACCTGCTTCCCGGCTACCTTAAGGTGGCGAAAGCATCGCAACAAACCCTTGCAGCGTATAACAAGGCGTACACTCCCAAGACGTCGGACCCTATGTCTGCCAACTGGTGGGGCAACTACCCGAAGTACAGCGTGAGTCTGCTGAAGTCCTATTTTGGCGACAAGGCGACCAAAGACAACGACTTCGGTTATGCCTGGCTCCCGAAAGCGGACGATGGAAAGACGTACTCGTGGTTGGACATCTTCGACGAGATGTACAGGGGTAAGATCAAGGGGATGTTTCTCTTCAGCCAGAGTCCGGCAGGGAGCTCGCCTCATGTGAACAAGGTCAAGAAGGCTATGTCGAATCTCGACTGGCTGGTCCACACCAACATCTTCAACAATGAGAGCGCTTCCTTCTGGCATGGGCCGGGCATGGACCCCAAAAAGATCAAGACCGAGGTCTTCTTGCTTCCGGCCGCGTGTTCCGTGGAGAAGGAAGGGAGTTTGACAAACAGCGGTCGCTGGGTTCAGTGGCGCCTAAAGGCTGCGGAACCGCCTGGTGAATGCATTTCAGACGGCGAGATGGTCATCAGAATCGTCAACAAGCTCAAGGACCTGTACAAGAAGGAAGGCGGGAAGTTTCCCGAGCCGATTCTCAATCTGAAGTGGGACTATACCGACGAAAAAGGTCGCTTCGATACCCACAAGATGGCCAAAGAGCAGAACGGCTACTTCCAGAAGGATGTGGAGATCAAAGGCAAGAAGTTCAAGAAAGGCGACCTCGTGCCTTCCTTTGCCTTCCTGAAAGATGACGGGAGCACCTCGAGTGGGAACTGGCTCTACTGCGGCAGCTATACCAACAAAGGCAACATGATGGCGCGCAGAGGGAAGGAAGATCCCACGGGCCTGGGCCTCTACTCCAACTGGTCCTGGTGCTGGCCCGTTAATCGGAGAGTCATCTACAACCGTGCGTCGGTTGACCTCAAAGGGAATCCCTGGAATCCCGACCGGCCACTGATCAAGTGGACCGGGAAGAAATGGGTCGGCGATGTGCCTGATGGTGGATGGCCCCCCATGGGCGACAAGAATGGAAAATTGCCGTACATCATGAAGCCTGACGGAGTCGCTTCCATATTCGGCCCCGCCATGGTGGAAGGTCCCTTTCCCGAGCACTATGAGCCGCTTGAGAGTCCTCTCAAGAACAATCTCATGTCCAGTCAGCGAAGCAATCCGGCGATCAAGCTCTATACCACCGATATAGACAAGTATGCGCAGCATGATCCCAGGTTCCCCATTGTGGCATGCACCTATACGATAACGGAGCATTGGTGCACCGGATCGATGACTCGCTGGCAGCCGTGGCTCCTTGAGGCCCAGCCGGAGCTCTTTATCGAGATGAGTGAAGAGTTGGGCAAGGAGCTCGGGGTCAAGAGGGGTGATCGGGTAAAGGTAGCGTCGATCCGGGGCGAAGTGGAGGGTGTGGCCATGGTCACGCCGCGATTTCGCCCGTTCAAGGTGGGTGGCAAGACGGTTCATCAGATTGGTATGCCGTTCTGTTTTGGCTGGCTCATCCCCAAGTCCAAGAAAGACGCGGCCTCCAATCTTCTCACTGCAAGCGTTGGTGACCCGAACACCTTGTGTCCCGAGTTCAAGGCGTTCATGGTCAATGTGACCAAGGCATAAGGAGGTGTGAAAAATGTCTCAAGGATTTTCAATACTGGTAGACACCTCCAGATGCACAGGTTGTCGGGGGTGTCAGATCGCCTGCAAACAATGGAACGGGCTTCCGGGCACGAAGACCAAGAACCTGGGGACCTATCAGAATCCTCAGGACTTGTCTGCCGACACGTGGAAACTCGTTCGGTTCACTGATGGGAAAAATGGAAACGGTAAACCGTACTTCATTTTCTTCACGGACCAGTGCAGGCATTGCTTGACCCCTGGTTGCATGTCGGAGGCTGAAAATGATGAGATCATTCAAGACCCGAAGACGGGCGCAGTGATCTTCACCCCAAAGACAAAGGACCTCAATTTCAAGGCCACGCGCGAGGCGTGTCCGTTCAACATTCCTCGGCAAAACCAAAAGACCAAGGTTCTGGAAAAGTGCACCATGTGCATTGACAGATTAGGGACCGGTCAGATACCCGCCTGCGTCAAGGCATGCCCTACTGGTACCCTGGTCTTCGGAAAGCGGGACAAGATCCTGCAAGAGGTTAAGAAACGGGTTGCAACCCTCAAGAAAACCTATCCGGAAGCCGAGGCCCTCAACGCGG
>JARRRG010000344.1:0-3890 GCA_037380965.1 Deltaproteobacteria bacterium | reverse complement strand
CTCTCCGTGGTCCGTTCCCATGTGGAATCGCTGGACGATCCCGTGGCGTGCGAGCTCCTCGAGTCACTGGAGTTTGGTCTCCTTGCGCCCATGCGCAAGCTCAGGATGCATTTGGGCATCCCGTATGACTGGCACGAGAAGAAGGAATCTTCGGGGAGCGTTCATCATGGGTAGCGGACCGGTCACGGTTGAAGAGTGGAAGGAACTTCATGCGGCCGACCTGATTGATTGCCGCTGGGGTTGTCGGATGACCCGTGCCGCGTGTCGTTCCTACCAGGCGCGCAGGGATCGGTACATTATCCATTTCAACGGGCAGCCGAGACCCTATCCCAGGGTTAATGCAGATTATTTGAGATGCGTTTATCCCGAGCCGTGTGCTTTTCTGATCTCGGATGACGAAGTGGCGCAGTTGAGAGCCGACCGCGGCCTCGAAGTTGACGGCCTCTGCCAGGAGAGACGGAACCGGGAGAGTCAAGCCCGTGATCTCGACCACTTGAGTAATCCGGAGCCCATGTTGGGTGAACCTCAATGGGCGCGCTCCCTCGTGAAGAAATGAAGATCCGCAGCCTCTGAGAGGCGCGCCTCGACGGGAATCGCATCACCTCAAAGGAGGGTCCCTGTGCGACGCACCACCGTCCTATGGTCCTGTCCGATCTGTGGATACTGGAAATGGGGAAACATCCACAATCCGTTACACCACTGTCCCGCGTGCGGTCAGGACTCGGACCCTCTTGAAGCCGACAGGCTTTCCGCATTGGAGACGTATTTTTGCGAGAGATTTCACGAAATGAATGAGGAAGACAGGAGTTGCCGGTTCAAGATGCTGCGGGCCTGAATTTCGCGGGGTCGGTCCTGTGAGAAAGGGCTGGCCAGGGCGAAGACACGGTCCCTGACATGATCCTCCATGGGAATCGGCATGAACCACATCGTTGCGCCGGCCGGGCGAGATCCTCGGAGGCCTCCCCAATGAAAAGGGTGACATCATGAACAGATCTGAGATGAAGTGCGTGAAATGCATCAAGTTTGACGGACGCCAATGCCGTCTCTCTCCTGCCCCCATCCCTATCGACGATCCGGAAAAGCACTGGTGCGCTCAGGGCCAATGGCATGCCTGGTCGGATCGATACGAGGAGATGGAGCCCTATTTTTGGGGCGAGTGGGAACAGGATGAGTGTGGCTCCGCCCAAGGGAAGCTCTCAGGGGAGAAGTCTCATGCATATTCCTCCTGAGCTCATCATATTCGGTCGCACGTATGATGTGCGCGATGTGTGCCCCATCCAATGCTCTGAAGGAGTGCTGGGACTCGCGGCCTATCGCGAGGGGGTGATCTACCTCGATGAAAACATGGACATGGCGCTCAGCCTGATCACGCTTTGGCATGAAGCCGTTCACATTGCCCAGCAGGAAATCCTGGGAACGATCGACGAGTCACAAGCCCGATGGGTCGCGCTCTTTGTCCACACATTCCTCCTGCAGAATCCCCGGATTTTGGAATGTTATCAAAACGGCCTCCGGTACATGACCTTCGGTGAAGAAGAGGAGATTCATCCTTCAGGGTGATCCGTGGCCGATAACTTCAGGGCGAGGATGAGGCAAGCGTGCCATGCCCAAGGAAGAGAGAAGAAGGCTGACAAAAAAGGCCGCTGGTTCTGAGCCTGTCGCACCTCCGGAAGAGCCATTGGATCCCGCTTCGCCATTCGATGCAGGTCTTCTGGAAAACATGCGCAAGATTGCCGGTTCCGGTCTCAATCCGTCATCGGCCCTGGATCTTCTCGGACGATTGATCGCGGAAATTCCTTCAGCCTCAAAAGAGACTCTGGATCGCATCAAAACCATGGACAAGCTTATCAACACCGCCCGTTCCATGATGGATACCAAACTGAAGAACGAGGAAGCCGCGGCCATCACGCAGCGGCTCAATGAGATTGAATTGGAGATGGACCGAATTGCCGCCCGGAGTGCCGGCCCGGGCCCATCGGATGAGATCTGGGATAAGCGCGAAGTGGATGAATGACTCGATTCATGAAGAAAGCGGAAGTCTTCGCCAGGCAAAGATCCGCCTGGACAGATTATCCAAGACGTTCCCGCGGCTCCTGCGGCCCCAGGACACTCATCCGTTCCGGATTCAGCAGTTCATTGAAAACCTGAGAATCATCAACAAGCAGGGAGAAATGGTCTCCCTCATCATGAATCGTTCTCAGGAGCTCGTGTTTCACAAGCTGATGGAATGCCGGGAAAAGAGAATTCCCGCGAGGTTTATCTGCTGCAAGGCACGTCAACTGGGGATATCAACGCTCATTGAAGCTTTCATTTTTGCCCTCATTACGCACTATCCCAACCGATTCGCGCTGATCGTGGCCCACTCAATCGAGAGCGCGCAGACAATTTTCTCCATTACCCACCGTTTCTATCGGCATCTTGCCGGTCCCGAGGGACGCGAGCTGCCACTGGCAAGAATCAATTCCCGCGTCATCGAGTATCCTTCGCCGCACTATTCTCGGATGCAGATCGACACGGCAGCAAACAGAAACCTTGGCAGAGGAGGGACCCTCCATTACGTCCATGCGAGCGAGGTAGGCTTCTGGGACAGGCCCGAGGAACCGATACTTGCGATCAACCAATCGGTGCCGCGGCACTGGGACACGGTGGTGTTCTGGGAGTCGACGGCCAACGGCATACGAAACCTTTTTCACAGGACATGGATTGCTGCGGAACGAGGCGAATCGGAGATGGAGCCCATATTCCTTCCCTGGAAGGGGTTTCCGGAATATTCCCTGCCGGTGGCGCCCAGGGAAAGGCTTTCCCTTACCGCCAAAGAGGAGAGATTCGCTCGTCAGTACCGGCTGAGCAGCGGAGAAATAAAGTGGGCTCGCTACACGAGGATCAACCAGTGTCACAACTCGTGGGAGAAGTTCCACCAGGAATATCCGGCTGCCGCATCGCTCGCCTTCACCTTCTCCGGCATGCCCTGGTTCAGCCAGGAAGTCGTTCAGGAGCTCCTCGAGAACCTGGTGTGCGAGCCCCTCAAACGGGGATACCTGGAATTCTCGTCTGACACCGCGCGGAGCGCGGGGTGGCGTCCCCGGTTGGTCGATCACGAGGAAGGGGTGCTTCAGGTCTGGAAGCTTCCCCAATCCGGCCTCAGTTACAGTCTGGGAATGGATGTCGGCGAAGGCGTGGGAGCTGACTACACGGTCATTCAGGTGCTATGCAACGAGACCGGGGAAGTGGTGGCCTCGTACCGGTCCAACCGGGTGCGCGCGGAGATGGCGGGCGTGGACGCGTACCTGTTAGGTTCCTGGTATAATTTCGGTCTCCTGGGAATCGAGCGCAACGGTCCGGGACTGGCCACGCTTGCCGTATGCGAGCGCGGCATGGCGGAGTATCCTCAGATCACCGGCTATCCCAACCTTTACTATCATACCTACACGGACCGGAAAATTCCCGAGGAGACCCGGCGGCTGGGTTGGATAACGAACAAAAGCACAAAAGAGGCTATGCTCAGCCGACTCGCGCGGACGATCGAGAACCGGGACCTGAAAATATTCAGCAAGACCGCTGTTCTCGAGATCCAGGGTTTTGTCTGGGATCCGGAAAAAAAGAATTTCAAGCAGAATTACACCTCCCCGGACTCGAAGCTCGCGCATGACGACGAAATCATCGCGCTTGCCATAGCCAACGAAATGCGAATCCACAACTGGGAAAGCCGTTTCATCCCGCGGACGTTGCCTGAAGGTGGCGATTTCTAGACCCTCTGAATTCCACCCGCGCTCTCGCAGGTCTGTATAAAGGCTTGGCTTGTGCAGTAATTCTTCTTGTCGTCCATCCGGTCCGCTCAGGTGACGTTCAGGGCTCGACTTCGTCGCAACTCAACCGCGCCTTGCATGGTC
>JARRRG010000343.1:0-6904 GCA_037380965.1 Deltaproteobacteria bacterium | reverse complement strand
ATATCCTCTATCGAGTTGCCTGTTTCAGCGAATTCCAGCGCGTCTATGAAGTACGGAAAGAGCACCGCGTTCACGACAAACCCCGGGTTATCTTTGCATACGAGGGGGCGCTTCCGAATGGCCGCGGCAAAGTTCACGAGGTTGTCGGCCGTCTCTCGTGCGGTCTTCTCCCCGCTGATGATCTCCACCAATTGCATGAGCCACACGGGAGAGAAGAAATGCGCTCCTCCGAATCGCTCCGGATGGGTCACGTACGGAGCCATCGCGTCGAGGGGTATGGAGGAGGTATTGCTGGCAATGATACAATCGTCCCGTACCGCGCCGCAGATTTCTCCGTAGACCTGTTCCTTTATCTTGATATCCTCAAACACTGCCTCAATAACTAGATCCACGACTTTGAAGTCATCTGTGTACTCGGACGTGAGCGTGAGCCGACTCATGAGATCGTCCACCGATGATTTGAGCCGCTTCTTTTGGGCCATGCCATCGAAAATCTTCCGGACAAATCCTTTGCCCGACTCCAGTGCAGGCGCGATGTCCTTGACGATGAGGGGAACCTGCATATTCCGCAGCACGTCGATCGCGATGCCGCGGCCCATGGTCCCGAAGCCGAGAATCGCGATTTTATTCAGCGGCTTTGCTTCAAAGCCTTTGCTGACGAGGGCCCGGGGTTTATCGCTCATCGTCTTGAGGAAGAAGGTGTGGATGCTTCCCTTGGCCTGATCGGTGAGAACCGCGTCGACAAAATTGTTCTTTTCAATTTCCAGCCCCTCGCGGAGCGGGACCTTCATCCCGTTCCGGATCGATTCGAGGGCCAGCATCGGACCGGGAATCTCGCGTCCCCTGGTGACTTTCAGCACCTCTTGACGGGCCATGTCGGCCACATTGTCGATTTGGGAAAAATCGTGCTCTTTTCGGGTAAGCTCTTCTGTCCCGTTAATGATCCCCTTGAGGAAGGCGATTCCCTCCTCGCGGATATCACCGTCTTTCGGAACGAGCCGGTCAACAATTCCCATTTCGTAGGCCCGGGACGCGGGAAGGACTTTTCCCCTGAGAATCAACTCAATCGCGGGGTATCCAATAAGACGCGGCAGGCGCTGGGTTCCGCCTCCTCCCGGGAATATACCCAGCGTGCATTCAGGGAGTCCGAGGACGGTTCCTTTCGAGTCCTTTGCAATGCGGGCCGTGCATGCCAGGGCAAACTCCAATCCGCCTCCAAGACAGTGCCCGTCGATCGCGGCGACCGTGGGGAAGGTCAATTCATTCAGTCTTTGGAAGGCGGAGTGAAAGATGTCGATCGCATGTGCCGTCGCGTCACGATCTTTCATCTGGTCGAGCATATTCAGGTTCGCGCCGGCATGAAAGTTTCCGCGCTTTCCTGAAACGAAGACCACTCCTGCCATGTCCGAAGCCTTTTCCAGCGTCTCCACCAGCTCACAGAAATCCTCGACCGCCTGCTGGGTCCATGTGTTCATTACCGCGCCGGGGACATCGATCGTAACGACTCCGATGTCACCCTCCTTCACCAGTTGAAACACCTTGCCCTCACTCATGATGTGTCCCTTCTATCGTGAAAACATTTCGTTAGGTATGGGCGTCGCCCTTCTGTGGGCTTGCCTCAGGTACGGGACCTCGAGAGTCGTCTGATTCTCCATTCGGGGCATTTCGCAGCATCTCGGCGGTCCCGCCGGTTCCCTGCGCTCCTATGCCCCTCGGACTGCCTGCTCCATCACCGTTCATGCTCGAGCCTCATGAACTCCGGCAGGTTGGCAACACTGACTTTTTCCCGTATGGCCTGAATGAATCCTCGCCCCTCCCTGGTAATATGAACCACTGCCTCGAGATTCAACAGTATCTTTCGCCTTCCGCGCAAATGGCGGTCGCAGACGCTCTTCAAAACGGGTACGGAGCGTTGGTCCAGTACGCCGCCCACATCAATGACGATGACATCATCGTCCAGGAAATTCTCTTTGACGTGGATCATCTCCATGCACCTCCCGTTCAGAAGAAACGCGATGCAGAGGAGGCTCATGGATGAGAGAGCAAGGAACATGCCGAACCGACCCTCGACGTATCAGTCTGCAATCCCGCCATTTTCAACGCTGGCTGGTGAACGGGATCTCCGCGCTGAACAATATGTTGTTCATGAGGAAACAGCCGGTCACGCGAATTCCCACACTCACCGAACAACCGCGCCCCCCTCTGTGTCTCCCACATGGAGGCTCCCAACAAGAATGCCGCACCGCGTCTCCACGTGACGGAGCATGTGGGATACGGCTCTCTCCTCGTCAGAATGACCGCGGATCTTCTCCCTGCTCTGCCGCGGTCCTGTCTTCGATGTACGATCGTACCAGGTTGCGACCGCTGAAGTGTCCGAGCGTGTAGTACGCGATGGGCATCTCCCGGCCGAAGAGCTCCCGCCTTATACGTCCGTAATCAAGCCCTTTGCCGTGCAATTCCAGAACCCGGCCGGCCGTGTCTTCCAGGTATGCAATCTTGCTCATGAGCTCCTCGTGGGGATTGCGGCGAACAATGCCGCTCCCGGGAAAGAGCATCCTGGGCTCCAGCGCGGCCATCTTCTTCAGCGACCCTATGATCAGCCAGATGTTGTAATCGCCCCGCAACGTCCGGTCCCGTCCTCCGACGAACGCGTCACCCGAAAACAGCAACCCCTCGCCCTGCTCGTACAGGGCAATATGATCGGGGCTGTGGCCCGGTGTATGAATGACCTGAAAGCGATGATGATTCGTCTCGACGAGCTCGCCGATCGGCCTCCCCTCGGATGGAGCGGGAGAACCCCAGATGAACCGTTGATAGGCTCGCAAACGGAGCCGGCTCGGGTCTTTCAGGTACGGGACTGCAAGCGGGTGAGCGAGAATCTCTGCTCCAAACCGTGATTGAATGATTGCGTTGCCGGCTATATGGTCTTCATGACGGTGCGTATTGACAATGAGATTGACCGATCCGTCCTTTAATGACTCGACCAGGTCGGAAACGGTGTACGCGCATCCCGGAACGTGCGCACCTCTCCGATCTGTTCGATCCGGATCATCTGATTATCAGCAGGAATGCCTCGCTACATACTGACATCTTGCGAGCCGCGGGCCTTCCGGAAGCGCGCCGACGGTCGGTTTTCAACGGTCCTCGCGCTTGAGCTCGGACCAGGACTCATCCTGGCGAGGGCACCCGCGCACCCCATGCTCGTCGGGTGGGCCGGCCGAGATCGAAGGTTGGGGGCCGTGGAACGCGAGCGGCCCGTCCGGTCCACGCTCGGAGTTCCGCGGCCCACGTGCGCGAGAACACGATCGGGAATTATTTTCCCTTATAGATCAGCCAGCCGGAAACCTTGATCCGTTTTCCCTTGTCACCGCACTTCTCGAGGTAAATCGATTTCACGCCCTGATGGTCGGTAGGCGTGAACGTGCAGTCGTACCCCAACCAGTCGCTCCAATGCTTGATCTTTTCCATGGACTTGATGAACGACTCGGGATTGAGATCTTTCCCGGCTATCTGCAGGCCCTTGACAAGAGGCTCCGCGAAATAGAATCCCGCAAGATAGAACAGCCCCGTATATTTCTCATTCGGCGCCCACTTCTTCTGAGCCGCGTAATACTTCTTCACCAGCGGGCTGCTCATATTGACAAAGTTCCCGTAAATGACACCTTTCCACAGCCCCTTGGTGATCTTGAAGAACAGTTGAGGATCAGAGAGCGTCGAACAGGCCATCCACTGCGGACTGAATCCAATGGCCTTGGATATGCCCAGTATCATTGCCGCGTGCTTTGGCAGGACCCAGAGGATGACGACCTCGGCACCGGATTGCTTGAGCTTCAGCGCGTGGGTCTTCAGATCGGTATCCGTAACCTCCACGGGAACCTCGGCAACGAGCTTCATCCCCTTGTCCTCGAGGTACTTCTTGGCTCCTTCAAGGCCCTCCTTGCCATAGTCGTCATTCTGGTAAAAGAAGGCGATCTTCTTCTTGCCCATCTTCTCGACCGCGTATTGAGTCTGGACATAGGCCTCCTGGAAGTACTGGGGAAATGTCGAGAATATGTACTTGTTGAACGGCTTGGTCCAATGAGATGAGCCCGTGGCCGGACTCACCCACGGAACGTGGTTCTCCTCGGTCAGGTACCCGCGCACCGCCATGCCGGTCGAAGTGCCCACGCCGCCGACCACGGCAAAGATGCCGATCTTATCGACAAATTCCTTGGCTATGGCCTTGGTCTTGGCAGGCTGATAGGAGTCGTCTCTCAGAAAATATTTGATTTTTCTGCCCGCGACTCCACCCTCTGAATTGACAAGCTTGAAGTACACGCCGGTGGCTCTGCCTACCGCTCCCCAGAGCGCGGCAGGACCGGTCTGCGGTCCCCACTGACCGACGAGCACTTCCTTGTCCGTGACTCCACGGACTTTGCCCGCGCCCATGACAGCCGCGGATGACCCAATAACCACCAGAGCACAGACGAGTAATAGCATCACAACTCTTTTCATTTTGCCCTCCTTCAACAAAAAAGGTTCAGCTCATAGGATACGGTTGTCGTCCATCAAAAGGCCCGACCTGAAATCGACAGGACCCCGCACTACGTTCACCGGTCATTTTCTCGTTGCACCGATACAAGAAGCGGTCCCATCCTTTTACCATATTCGGACCTTGTCGGGGAGATCAATTGCCGTGGACTCCTTCGAATCGATACGTGCAGGGATGATGCGTCCCTAGCAGGCCATACGTCGCGATCTTGTCGGGCCGCGCGGCGGTATGAGCCTGGGCTGTCACTATTCTTGTTGAGAAAGAGCCCACCATAATGGTACATGAGAACGATCCGCGTAAAGAATCCCGGTCCCGGCACCGGGGCACGGTTGACTCAACGCCCCCCGCTGCAAGGGCCGAAGATCGCCCCTCATAAGAAAGCGAGGGGCTCCTGTGAGCAAACAACAGGTAGTGCACGCCTGCTCTTTTTTTGATCGACCGGGAATGGAGGGGAGGAACGGATGGCTAATGTTCTTGTTGACGAGCGTGACGTAAAGTTCGTGCTGTACGAGCAGCTACACATTGAAGATCTCTGCCAGGCGGAGCGGTATTCGGAATTTTCACGGGAGCTGTTCGATATGGTCCTGGATGCGGCCCAGAAGCTCGCGGAGAATGAGCTTTGGCCGATCAACGCTGATGGAGACCGGATCGGTGTGCAACTCGAAAACGGCCAGGCACGGGCTCCCGAGTCTTTCCACAAGGCGTACCAGCTCTTTTGCGAAGGGGCCTGGAATTCTCTGTCCGTGAGAGCCGACCTCGGTGGCCAGGGATTTCCCATTGCAGTTTACTGCGCGGTCACGGAGGTCTTTGTTGCCGCTAATCTCGCGTTCATGGCCTACCCGGGGCTCGCGCTCGGAGCGGCCCGACTCATCGAGAAGTATGGTACTGAAGAGCAGCAGCGCACCTATATGGACAAGATGTACTCGGGGGAATGGACAGGCACCATGTGCTTGACCGAGCCACAGGCGGGAAGCGATGTCGGCGCACTGCGGACCAAAGCCGTGGAAAGGCCGGACGGGACCTATTCCATTATGGGCAACAAGATATTTATCACGTCCGGCGACCACGATCTGGCCGAGAACATCGTCCACCTTGTCCTGGCGCGGATAGAGGGAGAGTCTCCCGGTACGAAGGGCATCAGCATTTTCATCGTGCCCAAGAAGAGGATCGAAAACGGCGCCCTCGTCGACAACGATGTTACGACGGCAGCAGTGGAAGAGAAACTGGGCATTCACGGGTCAGCCACCTGCGCCCTCAATTACGGCGAACACGAGAACTGCGTCGGGTACCTCCTTGGCGAAAAGAACGCGGGCATGAAGATCATGTTCAACATGATGAATGAAGCGCGGCTCGGTGTGGGCTTGCAGGGACTTGCGCTGGCCAGTGGCGCGTACATGCATGCGCTGAGGTACGCCCAGGAACGGATACAGGGACCGGCAATCTCCTCGATGAGGGACCCGGACGCGCTCAAGATTCCGATCATCGACCATCCGGATGTTCGCCGAATGCTCATGTGGATGAAGAGCGTCACCGAGGGATCCCGCGCCCTGCTCTACTACGCGGGGTATTGCGAGGACCGGATTCTCGCGGCCTCGGATCCTCAAGAGGCTGGACGGTATCAGGGTTTCCTCGACATCTTGATCCCGGTTTGCAAGGCCTGGAGCTCCGACATGGGATTCCGGGTGACCGAAATGGCCGTTCAGATCCACGGCGGGTACGGGTACTGCCGCGAATACCCGGTCGAGCAGTTCCTGAGAGACATCAAGATCACATCCATTTACGAAGGGACCAACGGCATTCAAGCCCTCGATCTGGTGGGCCGCAAACTGGCAACGAACCAGGGTGCGCTCTTCAGGTCCATCGTGCAGGAGACCGGGGATCTGCTCGAACGAGCCAAGACCAATCCGCGCCTCAACGAGATCGTTACCTTGTTTGACGAGGCCCGCTCTCAGCTCATCGAGGTGACAAGCTACTTCGGATTCAAGGCCGTATACGGTGATTTCGAGGTGCCCGTCCTGCACGCGACACCGTATCTCGATCTTTTCGGGGATGTCGCGATCGGTTTTATGCTCCTGTGGCAAGCCACGATCGCGGACCGGAGACTTGAAGAGATCTACAGCGATGCGAAAGCGGATTCCCCGGAAGAAAAGGCGGACGTGCTTGCCGCCAACAGGAGCGCGGCCTTTTACCGCGGCAAGATCGCTTCCGCGGAATTCTTCTCCAATACCGTGCTCTCACTGTCCAAGGGCAAGGCCCGCGCCATCATGAGCGGTGAGCGCTCAGCCATCGATATTCCCCGAGCATCCTTCGCTCTCATCTGAGGGAGTCCGCGGGTCGATGGGCGCGGCGAACCGGGCTGCTTCATGACGGGCC
>JARRRG010000342.1:2119-6016 GCA_037380965.1 Deltaproteobacteria bacterium | reverse complement strand
GAAAAATCGACACCAGGTCCGCCCATGTGCCAGTTCATACCTGATGGTCGCTTCCGCCTCGATGATCGGATGTCCATCCCTTCCAATCGTGATCATTCTCGATCTCCTTGACAATAATGGGACGTACTACATTGGCATAAAGTACTGGATGTCGAGCATGTGCCCTTCTTTCTCAGCACGCCACACGGCCTTGACTCTCGTCCCCTTCTTCACCTTCTTCGCGATCGTGTCAGGCGAACTGAGGTCAATGCCTCCAACCAGATGCAATAGGTCGCAGTCGGTTCCATCGAGCCGGATGAGGGCTCCGATAAAGGGCGGTTCAACAGGCATTCCGAAAAAGGGCTCATGAGCCACCATCCAGGTGACAATTTCCCCCTCCTGTGACACTTCCACCCACTCATCCATGTCCACGTTGCACTTCGGACAGAATGATCTGGCCGGAACGAGGATCTTGTTGCATTGTGGACAACGGTTGCCCAGTATTTTCTCCTCCTTCAGTCCCTCATAGAAACGCTGAAACACGGGACCGACGGCAAATTTGTACGGCAGCCAGACATCGTGCTGTAATGTGCTGAAATGTTTTGCCATGGTTGACCTCCTACCCTTCTGACCCAACGATCATGATACCGTTGAACTGGCTGACTCCTCCCAATCCGTGGGCAAGGGCCAGCTTCGCGCCGTCAATCTGGTGGTCCCCGGCTTGACCGCTCACCTGGAGGGCAGCCTCAGCCACTCGAATAAGTGCGGTCGCCCCGATTGGATTCGTGCAGAGCACTCCTCCGGACGGATCGCATGGCAGTTCCCCGTCCCGGGCATAAGCCCCTGCCAATGTGTCATCACAGGCCCGCCCCGGCTCGGAGAATCCGAAACATTCATAGTGCAGCAACTCAACAAAGGTGAAGGGATTGTAAATTTCGGCCACGTCAAGCTCCCGCCGGGGGTTCGTGATTCCCGCCATGTCATAGGCCTGTCTGGCTGCTTCCATGGCGCATGCCCATGCCACCTTATTGCTGTCACCGTACCAGTACTCGTCACCACAGAAGCCGAGACCCTTGACCCACGCGGGCTTGGCACAGATCTTTTTCGCCTTCTCAGCCGAGGCAAATACCACCGCGCACGCGCCGTCGGAATTGGGACACACGTCCCAGAGCCTGACCGGATAGGAAATGAGCCGCGCATTCTTGACGTCATCCATGCTGAGATCCAACTGGATGTGAGCGTATGGGTTGTCGAGCGCGTCCCGGTGATGATCGACGGAAATCTTCGCCGCTGCTTCCCTGGTCTTCTCCTCGGGAATGTTGTACGTGGCGGTCCATTGCTGGCCTTGCATGGAGAAAACCCCCGGCGCGCCGGTGAGGAAAGGGCGAAGGTAGAAGGGTTCGAGCACCGTGGACATGGTGGCCTGACTGTCACCTTCGTGCATCTTTTCGGAACCGACAACCAGCACCATATCGGCCATTCCGGACGCCACCCAATAGTAGCCCGTTTGGGCCAGAGACATGCCGGTGGTCCCGCACGTTTCGGTCTTCATTATGGGCTTTCCCACGGATCCCAACGCGTCGGCGAAATAAAAATGGGTGAAGGCCACTCCCTCCATCATGGAGGGCATGGTTCCTGAAACCACCCCGTCTACGTCATCCAGGGTTATTCCCGTATTACGGAGCGCGGCCTGAACCGCTTCTCTCACCAGATCGGGATACGTCAGGTCATTACGGCGCCCATGCTTTGTTTGTCCGGAGCCGATTATCGCAACTTCTCTTCCCATAATGCCTCCTTATGCGCTTCCCAGAATGGCCACCGCATGAAACTGTCCCGCGAATCCGTGGCTTCCGTGTGCCAATCCCGTATTGACTTTCCTGTCAAGCTGTCTTTCTCCGGCCCTGCCCTGGATCTGCAGTGCGACTTCCGCCACTCGATAGAGCCCCCTGCTGACATAGGGATTCATGGCAAGCACACCTCCCGAAGGATTCACCGGAATGTCACCGTTTACCTGTGTCGCGCCACTATCCAGGAGCTTTCCGCCGTCTCCTTCGTCGCAGAATCCGAGACCTTCGTACCAGAGCAGCTCCTGAAAGGCGTACGGCCCGGTAATCTCAGCCACGTCCAGCTCTTTACGGGGATCCTTGATGCCGGCCATGTCGTATGCCCGCCTGGCCGCGTTCTTCAGTTGAGTGTCGAGCAAATTCCGGTCTCCCAGGTAGAAGCTGTCCATGGATGAGCCGAACCCTTTGAACCAGACAGGCTTGTCCGTAAGCTGCGCGGCCTTCTCCTCCGAGGCCACAATCATTGCTATGATTCCCTCTGATTTTGGCGCGCACTCGATCCGCTTCAAGGGGTCCATGATCCTCGGCGAACGCATCACATCGTCCCGATCGATTTTCTTTTTCACGTGAGCATAGGGATTACGAAGCGCATTTCCCAGATTCTTGACCACCACGCCGGCGCACTGCTCTTCGGTGACACCGTGGCGGTCCAGATAGGCCCTCATCTGGAGAGCGGCTGCATAGGTCTCGTTCATGCCGAGCTGCCGCTGATAGAAGGGATCGGAAAAATAGTGCGTGATCTCGTCATCCTCGGGATTCTCAGATCCCTTGCAAATTCCCAAGACGAGCGCAATATCATGGTGGCCGGTGAGAACCCGCATAACCGCATACTGAAAGGCCAGCAGAGATTCGCCATCCTGCCTGGTCCCGTTCTTGAGAAAGGCCGCGCCGGAATCCCAGTAATAGGCGTTGGCGCAGGAAACGCCGCCGTGAAAGACATCTGACGCCGAACTCACCACCGTTCCGATCTCATCACGGCTGATCCCAGCCTTGTCCATGGCCTCTCTGCAAATCCGGTAAACCTGGTCGAGCAGATTTTCACTCGACTCTTTACCCGGACTTTGAGCCACTGAAACGATAGCTACTCTTTTCATCATGCCTTGTTTCCTCCGAAGACTGAGCCTGTCCCCGTTCGAGCCGAGAGCGCGGGGGACATCTGAAGAGTGTATCCGATCGGTCCATCTTGTGTCGTCCTGAGCCTCGCGATGGCGAGCCGAACGCGCGTGCCAGCCGGACGGCACATCGTGGATGCTCCTATTTTGGTTTCCGCTGCATCATGACGAGCAATGTGCCGCCCATGGTCGACTCATCTCTCTGATTGATCACGTCCAGATCGATCTTGACGATCCCTCGATCCGGTTTGCTCGTTTCGTTGGTCTCGGCGACAGTGGCAATACAATGTATGGTGTCTCCGATCATAATGGGAGCCTTGAAACGCCAGTTGTCAATACCAAAGAAAGCGAGGATCGTTCCCTCGAGGATGTTCAGCCTGACCAACAGGCCGGTTGCAATGGAAAACCCGCACATCCCGTGAGCGATCCTTCCCTTGAAAGGCGACCGTGCCGCGAATTCCGCGTCGGTATGCAACGGATTAAAATCACCGGTGAATCCAGAAAAGTTCACCAGGTCGGCCTCTGTTACGGTTCTTCCGAGTGTCCGAATCTGTTCTCCCTCGGTGAAGTCCTCAAAATATCGTCCGAGAGCAAATGACATGGTTCCTCCTTGCCTCCTCTCGTGATCGGGCCGCCTGTCCTACATGCCGTCCACCCAGGCGCGCAGTCCCATCTCGCCGAGAATAATGTTCTTCTGGATCTGGGAGGTACCCGCACCAATCGTGAACAACTTGACGTCCCGATAGATCCGCTCGACCAGGAACTCCTTCATGAGCCCGTATCCGCCGTGTATCTGAACAGCTTTATCAACCACCCGGAGAGCCATCTCCGAGCAGAACAGCTTGGCCATAGAGACTTCCTTGTTGCACCTCATCCCTGCGTCAGTCATGGCAGCCGCGTGATAGGCCAACCTGCGCCCCGCTTCAACATCGGTGGCCATCTCCGCGATCATATGGTTGACT